>CALDQK010000805.1 GCA_937911525.1 uncultured bacterium | reverse complement strand
CTGCTCGATCTCGCGCGCGACGTCGCGGGCCAAGCGCGCGGCGGCCCGCTCCGAGACCGTGGTGGGGTCGACCAGCACGCGCAGGACGCGCCCGGCCTGAACGGCGTAGGCCCGCTTGACCCCCGTGTGGCGCTCGGCGATCCGCTCGAGCTCCTCGCGTCGAGTGATCGCGACCTCGACCCGCTCGTCGCTGGCTCCTGGCCGCTTGCGGACGGCGCGCTCGGCGACTTGCACGAGCGCCCCGTAGGCCGAGAGGCCGTCGCTGCGGCGGCCGAAGCTGGCGATCGCGTCGGTGACCCGCGGGTCCTCGTCGCAGCGACGAGCGAAGTCGGCGCCGACCTCGGCCGCGCTCCCTTCGCGGTCCCGCTCGATCGCGTGGCCGATCATGTGCAGCAAGCCGCAGCGACGCGCCAAGGCCGGCTCCAAGCCCAGCTCTGCCGCCAGGCTCCCCGCGAGCTGCGCGGTCTGGATCGAGCGCTGGCGGGCGTTCTGGCCCTTCCAGCTGTGGAACTCCAGTCGCCCGACCAACACCTGCAGGCGCTGGTGGAGTCCGCTGACGCCGGCGAGCTCGGCCGCCTCGGCGCCGAGCTCGCGCACGGCGTCGGTCATTCCCTGGCGGGCGTCGTGCACGGCTTCCTGGATCCGCTCGGGGTGGATCCGGCCGTCCTCGAGCAGCGCGACCAGGGCGCGCCGCGCGATCTCGCGCCGGACGGGCTCGAAGGCCGAGAGCACGACTGCGCCGGGGGTGTCGTCGATCAGCAGGTCGACCCCGGTCGCTGCCTGAAAGGCGCGGACGTTGCGCCCCTCCCGGCCGACGAGGGCCAGCTTCAGCTCGTCGTCGACGAGCTGGACCGTCGTGACGAGCGCCTCGCGCGCAGCGCGACCCGTCTGGCGGCGCATGGCCGTCAGGAGCAGCTCGCGGGCGCGCCCGTCGACCTCCTCCTGGAGCGCCTCCTCCGCGCGAGCGCGCACCAGCTCGGCCTCCCCCTGACAGCTCTGCTCGACCCGCTCCAGCAGCAGGTGCTCGGCCTCCTCGCGACGCATGGCGGAGATCCGCTCCAGCTCGCGCAGCTCGCGCTCGTGGGCCTGCTCGACCTCGGCTGCGCGGACCTCGAGGCTGGCCTGGCTCGACTTGAGGGCCGCCTCGCGCTCGAGCAGCTCGTGCTCGCGAGACTCGAGCCGCTCCACCCGCTGGTCGAGGGCGTCTTCCCGCAGGCGGCAGCGCTCCTCGCGCTCGTCGAGCTGCTCGCGCTTGCCCGTCAGCTCGGTCTCGAGGGTCTTGCGCTGCAGGTAGACCTCCTCTTTGGCCGCGGCGCTGGCCTCCTTGGTCGCGCGCTCGATCACCTCCTCCATGGCCTCCTTGCGGACGAAGGGCAGCCGCCACAACGCCAGGCAGAGGGCGATCGAGAAGGAGAGCAAGAAGCCGAGCGCGAAGGAGAGTCCTGGGTCCACGGACGCCTCGAGAGGAGGGGGCTGAAGTTCGCCTGGATTCTACGCAGGACCACCAACGGCCTTTACCCCTTACTGGGCCTCGTTTTCCTTGGATTCATCCCGTCTCCTCTACTAACCTTGAGGCCGGTCAGGCCCGGGAGGACTACGTGCACGTGCATAGCGCCCCTGCCCACCCCTCGTTCGCGAGGCTGGTGTCGCCCATCCTCGCCCTCCTCCTCTGCGCAGGAGCCGCCTCGGCCCAGGAGCAGCCGCGCCACTACGCGCTGGAGGGCCGCTTCGGGACGATGGGGCCGCACTTCGACTCGACCCTCTCCCTGACCAAGCGCCCCGACGGTCGCTACGGCGTCGTGCGGAGCTGGCAGTACCGCTCGGGCGCCGAGGCGGCCCCCCGCCTCGGCGGCGTCGCGGACGTCGAGCTCACCAAACAGCCGATCGTCGTCGACGGCGTCCGCTCCATGCGCACGATCGCCACCGTCCGCGTGACCTTCGAAGAGCAGCAGGGCGCCCGCGACCACCTCTCGACCCTCGTCGGCCATGAGCTGCAAGAGGGCGAGGAGATGACCGGCGTCTACCGGATCGTCAACGACCAGGCCAAGGGCTGGATCGCCGTGCGCGGCCGCAACGGCGAGATCCGGCGCGTGTTCGAGCACGGCGGACGCACCGCCAACCCCGTCGACTATGGCGACATGGCCCCGGCCCCCAGCGACCCCGACGCGGGCGCCTCGGTCGAGCCCGCCAACCCAGACGCCGCCGAACCCGAAGAGGAGAGCGAGTCGACCACCGGGGGTCAGCTCGACCCCAACCTCCAGATCCTCTACCCCCGCGAGGGCGTGTTCCTCGCCGGCCAGCACGTCCGCCTGCGCACTCGCGGCGGCGGCGCGGTCCAGGTGCTCGAGGGCCCGGCCCAGGTCGTCGACGACATGCTCCGCTTCTCCGGGCCCGGTGAGGTCAAGCTCCAGCTCGCCAACGAAGGGCGCGTCTCGCGCCCCGTCGAGCTCGAGGCCGTCGAGGCCGAGGTCGTGAAGGTCGTCGTCCACGACACCCTCCCCATGGTCGACGCCAAGCCGCCGCACTTCACCCGTGAGCTCGGCGAACAGGAGCGCTACGAGTGGGAGCCGGCCTTGATCTTCGCCGACACCCAGCTCCGCCTGCAGGTCACGCTCAAGGCCAACAAGGACCTGAGCGAGCCCGTTCGCGTGCGGATCCGCGGCGAGGACGTCGGCGCCGACCTCGACCTCGAGGGCCAGGTCAACCTGCGCGGGCTGACCGCCGGCGAGACCGTCGAGCTGATCTCGGCCGCCTCCCTCAACCAGGGCGTCGACGTCAACGCGCTCGAGATCGACTGGACCGTCGACGCGGGCGTGGCCCACGTGCTCTCCAACTCGACCGCGCTGCGGGTCTACACCACCTACGCGCCGGCGGTCGAGAACCCCATGCCGCGCTACGGCCCGACCGAGCGTCAGGGCCAGCCCCTGCGGACCAAGCTCCACTACGAGCTCGCCTGCAAGTGGGCCCAGGGCGCGAGCGAGAACGTCGGCAACGGCCCGACCTCGATCGGGCACAAGGTCGACAACGCCATGCGCCACCTCGTCCACCCCGACGACTACGGTCCGGGCGGCGAGTACGCGCCCCCGGTGCCCCACTACGCCGAAGGCGCCCCCAAGCCGCTCAACTACTCACGGCTGCCCGGGAGCATTAGCCGCGGCGAGCGACGCGTCGCGAGCCTGTTCTACCCCTCCGCGGACCGCGAGGGCGAGATCTACAACTACGACAACTACGTCAACAACTTCGGCTGGTACGTGCTGGAGAACCCGCGCTACCCCGGCGGGCGCTGCAACCAGCAGGCGAGCCTGATCGTCGACATCATGGGCACGCTCGGCATTCGCGGCGAGGTCTACTACATCGAGCGCGTCGGCGTGGGCAAGACCACGGGCCGCGTCATGCGGCGCTTCTACTACTCGAACATCTCGGGCGCGCTGTGGAACTTCCACGGCCAGGCCAAGATCTACCTCGCCGACGGCTCCGCGTGGCTCTACGACGGCTCGGGCTCCAGCCCGCCGAGGCGGATCAACGGGCGCGTCGACGAGCTGATGGCCGTGCCCGGTCGCTACGTGAAGTTCTGGGAGGCCTGGGTCTACGACGACGGCCAGCGCGCCTACGCGCCCATGAGCGACTGGCCGGACACCTGGCACGGCGTCCCGATCCAGCCCGGCGAGGCGCCCCTCGACCCCAACGCGCCCGACGGCACCTACGCCTACGAGATGGGCCGCGGCAAGCTCGAGGACGGGACCACGCACACCTTCTACGCGGTCAACGTCAACGGGATCTTCCGCGAGAAGATCGACGCCGGCACCCCCGAGGCCGAGGACTACATCGCCACCCGACACGGTCGCATCGTCGACTGGTACGGCCGCTAGCCACCCGCGCGCCTCAACCCGCGCGGCGCGGCTCCGGCAGTCGCGCCAGGCCCCGGAGCGGGTCGACGAGTCCCAGCGCCCAGGGCACCAGGGCCTCCACGACCGCCCCCCGAACCAGCTTCTCTTCAGGCAAGAACTGCGCGGTCGCGATCACCGTCAGGTGCGCTGGGGACAGCTCCCCGCCCTCCAGGCACGCGACCAGCCCGCCCAGGTGCTTGAAGGGTCGCTCGTCGAGCTCGGCAGGCGGCAGCTCCTCGATCAAGCGCCGCCTCTCCGGCGTCGGCTCGAGCAGGTAGCGCTCGACGGCCTCGAGGAGGAGGCGCGGGCGCCGGTGGCGAGACTCGTCGGACCACTCGAGGTAGTGGTGGTGCTCGAGGGTGAGCACGCCGCCGGCCTCGACGGTCTGCCAGCCCTGGAGGCGATCCCACCACTCGAGCGCGCGCCGCGCCGTCGCGAGGGCCGCGCGCACCAGGACCTCCGCGCCGTAGCCCTCGAGGTCGCTCAGCCAGCGCTCGAGCTTGAACAAGCTCGGCAAGGGGCAAGCCAGATCGTGCTGGCCGCGCACCTCGCCGCGGCCTGCGTCGAGGTCGATCACGCAGCCCTCGAGGCGCGCGCAGCGAACGTGGGTCGGCAGGCCGAGCGCTTCGCGCGCCTCGGCTTGGCCCAGATAAGCCGCTAGGCGCAGGGCGCGCTCGGCCTCCTGGTCGCCGCGCCGACGCGCGGCCGCGAGCAGCTCGACCCGCTCGGCCAGGTCACCGGCCAGGCTCCAGGCGCGCGCGCGCTCGCGCAGGACCCGGTCCACTACTCCCGCTCCCCGAGGTCCCACACCAGGACCTCGCCCAGCTGGGTCCCGGCAGCGAGATAGCGGCCGTCGGGGCTGACCGCCAACGCCTGGAAGCCGTCCCGGCGGTCCTCGAGCACGTAGCCAGGGACGAAGCGCTCGAGCTCTCCGGCGCGCCAGATCGCGAAGCGCCCGCCGCGCTCGCGGGGCCGGACGCGGTTCGTGTTGCGAGAGGGCCAGCCGCTGCCGAGCAGGGCCAGGGTGCCCCAGTCGGCGTGCGGGAGCAGGGTCGCGCTGATCCCGGCCCGCTTGGCGAGCGCCTCGTCGCGGTCGGAGACGAGCCGACCGAGCTTGGGCGCCTTGGGGTCGAGCTCGAGCAAGCGCACGTGGCCCTCTGCCGTCGCGAGGAGCGCGCGCCGCTCGTCGAGAGGGAGCGCGGCCGTCCCCACCTCACCTCCGAGGCGCGCCTCGCCGACGCGCGTGAACTGGCCGCCGTCGCCGCTCCAGCCGACGAGCCGTGCGTGGGACTCGCCGCGCCCGATCACGGTCAACAAACCTCCGCCTGAGAGGAAGAGGATCGCCTGCGCCTCGTCCTGGGTCTCCTCGGACTCGTAGTCGAAGCAGCTGGTGCTCTGGATCCCTGGCCGCTCGGCGCTGGTGACCACGATGTGTCCGCGCTCGCTGCTGAAGGCCACCTGTCGGGCGTCGGGCGAGATCGCCGCCGTAATGAAGCGGTCCGTCCCGCCGTCCGTGATCAGAGCTCGCGCGCTGAAGATCTCCTCCTGCGGCCCCAGGATCATGACCGCAGGGTCCTCGGCAGGCTTGCCGTTGGGAAAGCGCACCTGCTTGCCCCGCCCGTCGATCCGTCGAGCGCTCCCAGACAAGTAGGCCCGCCCGCTGGAGGGATCCACCACGAGGTCGGTGGTCAGGAACCACTGCAAGGTCTCCCGCCCTCGCAGATGGCGAGACGGCCAAGGGAAGCGCCGCACCAGCTGGACGCTCCACTCCCCCTCCTCGGTCAGCTCCCTGACCGCGAGCCGACGGTTGCTCGCGCACACCAAGGTCCGCTTCCCCGTCCAGCCGAGGAACACGCGCGAGTCGATCAGGTGGGCCGCGAGCGCCTTCTCCTCGTTCGCGGCGGGCGGGGGGCCGGTCTCCCGGTCATGGGTCCAACGAAAGTGCGGCGCGAGCTCGAGCCGCACGGGCCCGAGCACCTTGCGAGGGAGCCCCCGCAGCGACCCGCGCAGCTTGGCGTCGGCTTCCTTGCGCGCCGCTCCTGCGAGCCCTCTCAGCGCGAGCAGGCCCTGGCGCGCCTCGGCCAGGCGCGCCAGCAGGGAAGAGCCCGCGAAGCGGCCCTCTAGCTTGGCCAGGGCAGCAGGGAAGGCGGGGTCCCCCAGCCAGGGCAGCTCGGCCTCGGCGTCGGAGAGGGCCGGGTCCGCGTCGAGGGAGGGGGCGTCGGCCACCGACGCCCCCGGGCTCGAGCTCGCCGGGGGGGTCGGGCTGGCGCTGACCGCTGCCTCGGAGCGCTGAGCGACGTAGCCCCCCAACAGCGCCGAGCAGAGCGCCACCGCGGCGACGCCCGCCAGGACCTTCCAGCGCCCGCCCCGCCGCAGGGCCCGCAGCTGTTGGGTCGCCTGGGCCTTGCCCGAGGAGAGGAAGAGGTCGAGGTCGTCGCGGAGCGCCGCCGCGCTGGGGTAGCGGTGATCGGGCTCCTTGGCCATGGCCATCCGGCAGATCGCGACCAGGTCGGCCGGCAACCCCGGCGCGCTCGCGTGGATCACGGTGCTGGCCGCGGCCTCTCCAGGGTCCTGGAGCGGCGCGGGCGGGCGCGGAGCGCTCGCGAAGCGCCCGGGCGGGGCAGGGGGCTGAGGGGGGCTGCCGAAGCCCGTCGTGGCCGGGGCGGCGGGCTGGCCGCCGAATGCGCCGGGCGGCGCGCCGGGGTTGGTGCCGAAGCCGCTCGCCGAGAAGGGGAGCGGAGCGCCAGGGCTGCTGCCGAACCCGCTGCCCGGCGGCGCCCCAGGCTGAGTGCCGAAGGCTGGGCTGCCGCCCGGGCTGCTCCCGAAGCCGCTGCCCATTCCCGGCATGCTGTAGGCCGTCGCGCTGGGGTCGACGGGGCCGGCCCCCGGAGCGCCCCCTGGCTGATTCCAGAGGGTGGCGTCCCCCTGCGCCAGGGGAGGTCGGGCCATGGTGGCCAGAGAGTCGGCCGCCGCCGCGCCCGGCCCCTCCCAGGCGGTCCGGTCGGCGTTCGTCACGGGCGGCGCCGAGGGCGTCGAGCTGGCGGCGCTCTGCGCGAGCGCGCGCTGGCGCATGCGCTCGGCCTCGCTCGGCCAGATCGGCTCGTCCATCAGGACCTGCTTCAGCACGGCCATGGGCTGCGCCCCCGTGAAGGGCGGCCGACCGTTGAGCAGGAAGAAGAGCGTCGCGCCCAGCCCGTAGACGTCGGTCCGCGCGTCGACCTCCTTGCGGCCCTCCGCCTGCTCGGGGGCCATGTAGCTGGGGGTTCCCATCACGGTCCCGGTCGCCGTCAGGCGCTCCGCGTCGAGCTCGCGCGCGAGCCCGAAGTCGAGGAGCACTGGCTGCCCCGTCGGCGTGAGCATCACGTTCTCGGGCTTGAGGTCGCGGTGCAGGATCTTGCGCCCGTGCAGCATGCTGAGGGCGTCCGCCAGCTCGCGCAGGATCTGGGCGGCCTGCGTCGGGTCCATCGGGTCGTCGCGGCACAGCTCGCGCAGGTTCCGCCCCGCCACGAACTGGAACACCATGTAGGGCTTGCCCTGAGCGTCCTGGGCGAAGTCGTGCACCTGGACCACGTTGGGGTGCACGACCTTGTTGAGGACCTCCGCCTCGCGGTGGAAGCGCGCCAGCAGCTGCGGCGGCGGAGCCTCGCTCAGCAGCAGCTTGAGCGCCAGCGGCAGGTCGGGCCGGCTGGGGTGGCGCACCTCATAGACCACGCCCATGCCACCCCTGCCCAGGGTGCGCACCACCTGATACGGGCCGACGTGGGTGGGGGCGTTCAAGGGAGCGAGTCCTCCGAGCGCACGATCCTATCGCAGCCCCTGAGTCCTACCGCGACCGAGGGACGGGACGGGACACAGACGGGCCCGTACACAGACATGGCCATGCCCCCGCAGGGACATGGCCACATCCGATTCTCTCTTCCTGTCCCCAGGGGCGCCTCCCCAGACGCCCTTGGGAATCGGGCCAGCCCGAGGGCTGACTCGAATCTTCCGGTGCACTCCGGCCCTCTCGGGCCGAAACCCCGTGTCTCTTAGAACAGCTCCAGGTCGGCGATCACGGCGTAGTGATCGCTCGGCCAGCGACCCTTGATCTGCTCGTCGAGCTTGGCCGCGCGGTAGATCCGCACGGCGCCGCCGACGAGGAGCCAGTCGATTCGGTTGCGGGTCTCGAGACCCTTGAAGCCGCAATAGGTGCCCGGCGCGCCCTGCCCCTTGCCCTCGACCCAGCAGTCCCGCAAGCCGAGGCGCTCGTCCTGGAGCAAGGTCTCGTAGGGCTTGGTGTCGTCGCCCGTGTTGAAGTCGCCGGCGATCAGCAGGTTGATCCGCTGCTTGCTGCGCTTCTTGCGCGACGCGCCGAAGCCGAGCTTCTCCTGCACCCAGTCACGGATCAGCTCGACGCCCTTCTGGCGCAGGTGATCGCGCTTCCCCTCGGGGAGGTGCGTGTTGAGCACCAGCAGCCGCTTCTTGCGCCGCTTGGTCTCGAGCAGGGCCCAGGTCACCTTGCGGGGGTACTTGTCACCCCAGGTGTTGCTGCCCGGCACGTCCGGCGTGTCGCTGAGCCAGAAGTCGCCGTGGCTCTTCAGCTTCATCGACTTCTTGTTCCAGAGGATCGAGCAGCGCTCGCCGCTGCCCGTCGCGTTCCGGCCCTTGCCGACGAAGCCGTACTCCTTCAGCTTGCCCTGGAGGTCCTCGACCTGGTGGCGTTTGTCCTCCTGGAGGCAAACCACCGCAGCCTTGGACTCCTGGATCTGAGTGGCGACCAGGTCCACGCGCTGGTCCCAGCGGTTCTCGCCGTCACTCTTGAAGTCGTAGCGAATGTTGAAGGTCATGGTCCGCAGCTTGGCGCCGCTGACCCGTCGACCCTCTGCCTGCTGGTTCCACCCCTGAAGGGGGACCAGCCCTAGCCCGGCCCACAAAAGCAGGCCGAGGATGAGCTTTCCTCGCACGTGTGTCTCCTTTACGGGGCTCGACCCGAAGGGAGCCGCCGTTTCATTGGGGCTAACCATAGGAATCGGTAAAGCCGCTGTCACTCGGAAAGCCAGCGATTACGAAGACATGACCAACGCGCCCCAAACGAAACGAACCCGAGCTAAAACTGGCCAGATTCGGCAGAGAGGGTTCGTATCCGATACGTATCAGCCGTAAGTGTTGGGTGTCCATATTGGGCACCTCTATGCATAACCTTCTCATGGAGACTGCGAGAGAGACATGAAACGTAACGGAACGTTTACCGCGCTGACTGGACTCCTGGTCGCCCTGACCCTGCTCAGCGGCGCCAACCTGGCCTCCGCGCAGGAGTGGCTCCTCGACGACAGCCTCAAGACCTTCACGGACAAGCAGCGGGACGAGCTGGTCAAGGGCGTCCAGAAGGCGCCCGAGAAGGCCCTCAAGCAGCTCCTCGACGAGGAGACCGCGCACCTCGAGAAGCTCTACAAGGACGACCTCGAGGCCTTCGCCGACGAGGCCCTGAGCCGTCTCGTCAGCGCCCGAGAGGAGGGGCACCTCTGGCAGACCCTCAAGGCGGAGCTGCGCGGGGCCGGCGTCTACTCCAAGGAGCTGCTCGGCAAGGTCTGGCAGGAGGAGCGCGAGCGCGTGCTGGCGACCTTCAAGGAGCGCGGCACCTACGCGCTCGTGGACCACGCGCTCCGCGCCGCCCTGATCGACCGCCTGCGGGCCACCCGCAACGCCCGCCTCACCGCCTGGCGCGCTGACACCAGCGCCGGCACCGGGCGCCCCGGCGAGTTCCCCCTCGCCCTGCCCACCGAGCGCTTCGCCTGGCGCCACAAGCCCCACGACGAGGCCAACGTCAGCACCCGCCTCCCCCTCCCCAAGGTGACCTTCTGGTCGGAGCGCGCCGAGCTGAAGGAGACCCTGCTCAAGAAGACCTACGAGACCAAGCTCGGCAACCTGACCGTGACCGCCGCCGAGGTCCACGGCCTGGCCGAGGCCGAGGCCGGCCGCGTCAGCTACAAGGACCAGTTCGGTCGCGAGATCGAGGGCCTGGGCGTCGACTTCCGCGCCAAGGCCCGCGTGACCGGCGCCCGCGGCGACCTGCGCAGCAAGACCGTCCGCAAGAACCTCAGCCAGGTGCTCGGCTTCTCGACCTACCTGAGCGCCATGGCCGAGGTCGCCAGCAAGGCCGACGGGCGCCTCTCGGCGATCGTCAGCGAGAAGGGCTTCGGGATCAACGCCCGCGCCCGCGCTGGCGCCGGAGCCGAGGCCCGCGCCACCCTCCCGATCACCCTCGACTTCAAGGTGATCAAGCTGCGCGTGATCCCCTACGCCAACGCCCACGCGGGCGCTGGCGCCGAGGCCCACGCTGCCTTCGAGGTCGAGTGGAGCGGCAAGCTCCGCCTCGACGTGGGCGCCTCGCTCTCGACCGGCGTCGGCGCCGGAGCCGGCGTGATCATCGAGATCGAGTTGGGCGCCATGCTCAAGCGCGCCCTCGACCGCCTGATCGAGCGGATCGCCCGCCTGACCCGCCCGATCGGCGACTTCTTCATGGGCCGCGACTGGAAGGGCCCCTCGACCCCGAGCAAGAAGCTGACCCTCAGCCTGGCCGACCTCGAGCGCCGCTGGGCCGAGACCGGCGCCCCGGCGCGCCCCGAGCTCAGCGACGACGCCGCGATCGCCGCCCGCTACGCGCCAGTGATCTACCAGCGCGTCCAGCGGGGGCAGTTCGACCTCCTGCGCCGCGTCGACTACGACGGCGACTGGAACCCCCGCAACAACTACGACAACTGCAAGCCGGGGAGCGACGCCAAGGCCTGGGTCTACTACGACGTCCGCGAGACGGAGACCCACTACTACATCACCTACGGCTTCTATCACGCGGGCCGCAAGAGCAACGCGATCAAGCCGATCCGGCACTTCCGGACCCAGGAGAACGACATGGGCGGCTGCATCGTCGTCGCCCGCAAGGGCGCCCCGGCTGGCCGCGAGGTCGAGGTCCTGATCACCGCCGAGGGCCAGACCATGCGCACCTACTCGGGCCTCGAGCGCAAGGACGGCGAGAAGACTCGCTGGAGCCGCCGCCACGGCGACTGGGACGGGTCGATCAAGTTCGTGGACGAGGTGGACCACCCCTACGTCGACCTGGAGCGCCTCCACCCGCAGGTGTGGGTCGACGGCCGGCAGCACTCGGTCTACGGCTTCAACGGCCGCGACGACCGCCTCCCCTTCGAGGGCGAGCCCGGGGTGATCTACTACCCCCTGGGTCAGGCCGAGCAGCCCGAGGACGAGCACGACGACCGCGTCGGCTACGCCCTGCGCCCCATGAGCGAGCTCCTCGGCCACGAAGAGCTCTACGCCAAGGACGAGGACGAGGACTGGGTCCACGGGGCGGACGGCCGCTTCAAGCTGCCCAGCCGCTTCCGCGGCGACGAGGGGATCGACGACGACGCCGTGACCCCCTTCGCCTGGGGCCACGCGATCCACTCCGAGAGCCACCCCGGCAACCGCGACGACGACACCCGCCACCGCGACCTGTGGCTCGAGTCCGGCGACACCTGGGCCGACCCCGCCCGGACCCTGGACGTGTTCTTCCGCCTGCCCGAGGACGTCAGCCTGCGCTACGTCCGCAACCGCTACCTGCGCCAGGACGACCCGCGGGTCAAGCAGGACGGCCTGACCGCGCACCTCAGGTAGCAGAACCAGCTAACCTTGGCGCCATGCAAATGGCCGAGGCGCGCACCCCTGAGGAGCTCGCTCGCGCCCTCGACGGCGGAGAGCCAGGAGAGGAGCGCGAAGCGCTCGAGCTCCTGCTCGACGACGAGTTCCGCGAGGTCTACCCGCCGGACCTGCGCGAGCGCTTCCTGACCCGCGCTTCGGCGGACGCCTGGGGTCGGGACCTCCTGCGCTGCCCCCACTGCGACGTCGTGCTGCTGGCCCGCTTCCAGCCCGACGGCGGCTTCTGCCGCGAGTGCGGGCAGGCCTTCTCACCCAGCCGCCCCCAGGTCCGCTTCGCCGCGCCCGAGCGCAGCGACGAGCTGCGCTTCCTGGCCGAGCCCGAGGAGCGCGCCCCGCTGGTCGCCGCGAGCGAGCGCGGCCTGGCGCGGGAGCTCCAGCTCGAGGACGGCCTGGACTTCATCGCGCTGCGCGAGCAGCAGCAGGCGCAGGAGCACGAGCGCGCGGCCGCGGCCGAGTTCCTGGCTGACTCGGGCGAAATGCCCGCCCTGCCCGAGACCGCGCCTGCGGCGGCGGACGAAGCGAGCGAGGCCAGCGAGGCACCCGCCGACGCCGCGCAGGAAGCCCCGACCGCCGGACCCCGCGTCGCGACGGGCCCGCTCCGCCTCGAGCTCCCGGGCGAGGAGCCGATCGAGGTCGCGGCCGGCGCGATCCTGCTCGGCACCGGACGGCGCAGCGACGTCGTGTTCCGCGAGAAGGGCGTCGCCTTCAAGCACGCCCGCCTGCACCTCGACGAGCAAGGCGTCGGCGAGATCGAGGACCTCGGCGCCAAGGGCGGGGTCCGCGTCAACGGGGTGCTGGTCCCCAGCAAGGGTCGCCTGACGGTCCGCCTCGGCGACCGGATCGAGCTGGGACCCGTGTCCTTCGTCCTGGGCGCCGAGGCCAGCGAGCCGGCGCCGGAGGCCGCGACCGCCGTGCCCTCGGCGGACGAGGCCCAGCCCGCCACGGCCGCTGAGGCCGAGGCCGCTCAGGCCGCCGAGGCCGAGGCCGCGGAGGCCGAGGCCGCCCAGGCTGAGGCTCCCCAGGCCGCCGAGACCGAGGCCGCAGCCCAGGCCGCCCAGGCTGAGGCCGCCCAGGCTGAGGCCGCCCAGGCCGCCGAGA
>CALDQK010000804.1 GCA_937911525.1 uncultured bacterium | reverse complement strand
CGGCGGCGTGCCTCGCGCAGCACCGTCGGAAGAGTTGGCGCGCGAGCCGTCGGCGCGGCGCACCCAGACCTGGCGCGCCACGGGGAGTCGAAATCGCGCCGCCGTCTCCCGGCAGTCGGTCACCTCGAACAAGCGCCGCGTCGGCGCCGTCGCCTCGCCGGCGTCCACGCCGGCATTCGACGACGCCATCAGACCCCGAAGGTTTGCGTTACTTTGGCTTTGAAACATGAATAATGAATAAAATTAGCCGGGCCCGCCGAGGCCACATGCTCGACGACGCGCCGGTGTGGCGGGTCTGGCTCTCGCAGCAATGCCTGCCAGCGGTGACGGTGGCGTGCGAAGCCGGCGTGCTCGAGGCCCTTCCCGCAACCACCGCCGAGGCCGCGGCGGCTCCCGCTTCCTTTCGGGACAGAGCGCTTCCATTCTCTTGGCCGCATTCTGGGCCTTCGCGAGGGCCAGCCGCTCGCGCGCCCCGAGCAGGTCACCCCGCCGCAGCAGCGCCTTGGCCTCCTGCAAGTGGCCTTCGCCCGTCAGCAAGCGCTGCAGGCGGGCGTCGCGGGCCGCGATCTCGGCGCGAACCTCGGTCACGACGGCCGCGATCCCCAGCTTGCGCGCCTCGCGCAGCCAGAAGCGCCCCATGTCGACCGCCTCGCCCTCGATCGCCGTGTCAGCCAGGCGCAGCGCCAGAGATAGCTTGTGGGTCTCGAGCTCGCGGCGGACCTCGCTCGCGCCCGCCGGGAGGAGGACCAGGGCGTCCGAGACGTGCCCGATCGCCTCCAGGGGATCGCTCTCCGCTCGAGACCTGGCCAGCAGCTGGCGCGCCCGCTCCTCGGCTGCGGCCTGCGCGCGCCGCGCCGCGTCCAGGCGCGCCTGCTCGCGCTCCTTGAGGGCCTGCGCCTCTCGCTGGGCGCGCTCCTGCGCCAGCTTGGCCTCGGCCTCGCGCGCCTTGCGCAAGGCGTCGGCCGCTTCGAGCTGCGCCGTCTGCTCGCGCAGGCGCGCCTCCTGGTCGGCGAGGCGCTGCTCCGCCGCGCGCTGCTCGCGCAGGGCCTGGCGCTGCGCGCCGGCCGCCAGGTTGTCCGGGTCGAGGGTCAGGGCCTGAGTCAGCAGCTCCTCGCGCTCGTCGAGGGGCAGCGACTCCTGGCCGGCTTGCTCGATCAGCCCCACGACCTGGGCGTGCGCCTCGGCCCGCCGGTAGAGCACCCAGCCGCCGCTCCCGCTGAGGACCAGGAGGCACACGCTCGCGGCGATCACGGTCGCCTTGTTGCGCCGCACGGCCTTGCGCAGCCGATAGCGCCAGGTGGCGGGGCGGGCGACCACCGGCAGGTCGGCTTGATAGCGCTCGAGATCCTGGGCCAGCTCGGCGGCGCTCTGATAGCGCCGCTCGGGCTCCTTGGCCATGGCCATCTCGACGATCGCGACCAGGTCGCGGTCGAGGTGCGGCGCGATCGAGCGGAGCGAGTCGGGGTCGCGGCTCTGGATCGCCATCACGACCGCGGCGTGAGTCCCCTGAAAGGGAAGCCGGCCGCTGAGCAGCTCGTAGGCGATCACGCCCATGGCGTAGACGTCGGTGCGGATATCGACCTCGCGCACTCGACCGGCCGCCTGCTCGGGCGCCATGTATTGCGGCGTGCCGATCAGCGCGCCGTCCACCGTCCCCGCGCCGCTCTCCTCGCCGAGGCGCTTGGCGATCCCGAAGTCGATGATCTTCGGCCCGTCCTCGGCCACGAGCACGTTCTCGGGCTTGAGGTCGCGGTGCAGGATGCCGTGCTGGTGGAAGTGCTGGACGCCCTCGGCGAGGACCTGCGTCAGGCGGGCTACCTCGCGCGGATCGGACTGGCCCTCGCGCACGTGGACGTCGAGGGTCGAGCCCTCGATGTAGTCCATGGTGTAGAAGGGATAGCCGTTGACCTCGCCGATCTCGTGGACGGGCACGATCGCGGGGTGCGTCAGGGCCGCGGCGGCCTCGGCCTCGTTCAGGAAGCGCTTCTTGCGCGTCTTGCTCGCCAGCGCCCCGCCGCGCATGACCTTGAGCGCGACGACGCGGTTCAGCTTGATCTGACGGGCGCGGAACACCACGCCCATGGCCCCCTCGGCCACGCGGGCCAGGATCTCGTGCCCGGCGAAGGTGCCCCCCACGCCCGGGAAGCCCTCGATCGACTGGTTGCCGCCGCTGCCCTGCGCGACCGTGCCCTCGGCCGGCTCCTCGAGCAGGCGCAGGGTCAGGGGGCACACGTTGCGCAGCGTGTTCGCCTCGGCGAACACCTCCATGGCGCGGAAGGGATCGAGCAAGCCTTCGGCCGTCAGCCAGTCGGCGGCCGCCTGCTCGCTGGCCCAGGCCTCCGCCGCTTGGTCCCAATCGATCAAGCCCAGCCGGATCGCGACGCGCGTCACCCGCGCGTCGCTCAGCGCCGCCTGGTGCTCGCCCGAGAGCACCTCGACGTCGAGCAGCTCGGCCAAGGGGCGAGAGCGCTCGCTCGCCTGCTCGATCGCGAGCACGGTGCCCTCGCGCGAGCCCTCGAGCGCGACCGCCTGGTCTCCCCCGCGCTCTCCGTCCAGGGTGCCGCCAGGGGCCAGGGCGCTGCCT
The DNA here is from genome assembly GCA_937911525.1 of uncultured bacterium. Lineage (GTDB taxonomy): Bacteria > Planctomycetota > J058 > J058 > J058 > NORP233. The sequence continues at coordinate 9,655 of CALDQK010000804.1, read as the reverse complement.
GCGCCGAGGGCCATGGTGTTGGGCGATAGAGCGATCCCCTGCTCGAGACCGCGCTCGCCGTCGAGGGTCCCGCCGCCCCCACCCAGGGCCAGCGCGAGGCCCGCCGGGCCCGCGTCTTCGCCCAGCGCGATCCCTTGCCCCGCGCCCCGCTCGCCGTCGAGGGTCCCGCCCCCGCCGCCGCCGAGGTCGAGGCCGAGGCCCAGGCCGCCGGCCTCCTCGTCGTCTGCGCCGCCGAGAGCGATCCCCTGGGCGAAGCCGCGCTCGCCGTCGAGGGTCCCCCCGAGCTGGGGACTGGGCGCGGCCCCGCGCGGCAGCTCGCGCGCCAGCTCCTCCAGCGCAGCCGCGGCCACGGCGCTCAGGCGCCCGCCTGCGACGAGTCGCTCCAGCGCGTCGACCGGCAAGGGCGAACCACAGAGCTCGAGGTCCTCGGGATCGAGGGCCTGGAGCCCGATCGCGCGCGCGAGCAGGTCGCGCGCCGAGAGCGAAGAGTTGGCGTTGGTCAGCTTCATCCCGAACCGACTGGGAAGATGACAGCGACACAGAGTTCTGCAAACGTCAGAGCAATAATGCGGAGCGAAACTGGGCAGGCGCATTTGCATGCCCCTCGCTCGACCGGCTCGATCTAGTCCGCGAGGGCGCGCTCCAGCTCGAGCGCGGACTCGCGCAGCTCGCTCGAGGCGCGCCCCAGCGCCCGCTGAATGGCTGGCAGCGCGCGTAACTCTTGCCACTGCGAGAGGGCAAGGTCGCTCGCCGACTCTTCGCTCGCGCCGAGCGCTCGCCGCGCCAGGTAGACCACCCGCCCCATCCGCACCGCGACGGCCGTCGGGTCGGTCGAGAGCCGGGCCAACTCGTCGCGACACAGACTGAAGAGCGGCGCCAGCAAGTCCAAGCGGCCGCCCTCGAGCGCAGGCTCGAGGCGACTGCGCGCGGCGGCGAAGGCCAGCCGCGCCACCTCGGGGCGACGCCGCGCGAGGATCCGCCCGCGGGTCGCCTCCAGCTCGGCCCAGCGAGCCGGATAGGCCCGCTCGTGCTCCCGCGACCGCAGCCGCTCGCTCGCCTCCTCGCAGCAGCGCTCGGCCTCCGCGGGCTCACCCTGCTCGCTCAAGAGCTCACCCCGCAGGCGGAGGGCCTCGACCCGCAGCAGCAGGCGCGCGTCCCCGGCCTCGAGGTCGTCGAGGGCCTCGAGCAGCTCGCCCAGCAGCTCGAGGGCCTGGGGCTCCTGACCCAGGCGGCTCGCGGCGCGCGCCTCGAGCAAGGCCAGCTCGACGAAGAGCAGCGCGTCCTCGACGCCCCCCACCTCGTCGAGCACGCCTCGGGCGGTGGTGGCCGCCTCCAGCGCGAAGAGCGGCTCGCCGAGCTGCAAGAGCGCGTGCGCGCGGGTCCGCTCCAGGCGCGCCAGGGCGTCGCCGCGCTCGGGATCCGGCAGGCGCTGGCCGCCGCCGAAGCGAGCCAGCTCGATCATGCCGCGCGCCGCGTCGTGCAAGGCCTCGTGGGGGTCCCACCCCAGCGCCCAGGCCTGCGCGCGCTCGACGTGCGCCCGCAGCCGGAGGGGCTCGGGAGGCCGCGGCTCGCCGGGCGCGCGCGGCGCCCCGGGAGGCAGCGCCGCCAGGGCGGCGGCGCAGGCGCGCCGCGCGCTGCGCGGGTCGTCGTCCTCGACGAGGCTCAGCCGCGCCAGCTCGCACCAGCAGCGCGCCAGCGCGCGGGCCCGCTCGGGGTCCGCGGCGCTGGCTTCCTCTTCCTGCTCGGCGGCGCGGATTCGCCGCAGCAGCTCGGTCGCGCGGATCGAGCGGGCGTGGGCCTTGGCTGGGGGCGCCGGACTCAGCTCAGCCGCCGCGGCGCGAGTCCCACCACTTACGCCAGCGCTGCACGCCGAGCTCGCGCGCCGACTCGCGCGCGCCCGGGTCGTAGCCCATGGCGTCCTTGGTGCGACGGAGGTTCTTGAGCGCCTCGAACGCCGCCGTGCGGACCTCGAGTCGGTCGTCCTCGAGCATGTCGATCACGGCGCCGACCGGCACGTCGCGGGCGCGGGGGAGGAACGCGAAGGCCGCCGCCGCATCGGCGCGCAGGCTGCTGTCGCCCTCGAGGAGCGAGACCAGCTTGGCCGCCGCGTCCACGCCGCCCAGGCGCCCGAGGGCCGCCACGACCGCCTTGCCGACCTCGGGGTTGGGGTCGCTGAGCAAGCCGAGCAGGGGCTCGACGTCGGCGCCGCTGTCGCCGATCCGTCCGATCGCGCCCGCAGCCGAGGTCACCAGCTTGCGATCCTCGGCCTCGAGCAGCTCACGCAGCGCCTCGAGCGCCGCCTCCCTCGCCGAGGTCGCCCGGTAGGGCGCCGGGGCCTTGGGCTCGCGCAGGCGCGCCAGGAAGCCGTCGACCACCCCCGCGCGCGTCTTGACCAGCAGCGCGTCGTCGCGGGCCAGGGTCAGGGCGCGCTGGAGGGCCTCCTCGGAGCCGACCTCGTAGAGGCCGCGCACGACGGCGCCCACGTCCTGGGGGTTGCCGCGCAGCACGCGCTCGAGCTCGCCCGCGGCCTTGTTTCCGCCCGCCGAGCCGAGCACGGCCAACGCCGTGGGCCGCACGACCTCGTCGTTGCTGTCGAGGGCCTTGCGCGCCAGGTCCACCGCGGCCGGGTCCCCCTGCTCGCCGAGGACCTCCAGCGCGAACACCCGCGCGTAGGGGTTGCCGTGGTCACCCGCCACCGCGCGCAGGGCCGCGGACCGGTCCTGGCCGTCCTGGGGGAAGGTCTGCAGCAGCACGGGGCGCAGGAGCTTGCGCCCTTTGGCGCTCAGCGCGTTGAGGAACACCTCGCGCCGGCGCGGGATCGCCAGCCGGCGCAAGGCCTGCAGCCCGCGCCGCTTCATGTTCTCGTCGAGCACCTCGGAGGTCGCCTCGACGAGCTGCTTGAGCGCCGCGTCGTCGCCCGCCTTGACCAGGGCCGCCGCGGCAGGGATCTGCACCTCGGGGGTGTCCTTCAGCCCCTGCTCGAGGAGCCCCGTCGACTTGGGCCCGCTGGGCAGCCGCCCCAGGACCTCCATCACGCGCCGCCGGCCCGGCGTGCGCAGGATGCCGGTCCCCACGCCCCCGCGCTGAATGCTCTTCTCGTAGGCCTGGGCGCACTGGCCGACCACGTAGGCCCGGTCCTCCGGCGAGCGCAGGCCGACCTCGACCAGGCCGTCGCGGTGCCGCTCCGTCTCGCTGCGGTTGTTGAGGTGGAGCATGAACTCCGCCACCGCCTCGGCGCGCAGCTGCTCGTAGCTCTTCTCCGGCTTTTCCTCGGTGCTCGAGCAGCCGCTGAGCAGCAGCGCTCCCACGAGCGCGCACCCGATCAGTCTCCCGGCGATCAGTCGTCCCATTCCAGCTCCTTCACGCAGCGGAAGCCCATGTCGTCGCCGCGCAGATACACGTGGCAAGCGATGACCTGAGTCAGCCGCGCGTCTTGCGGGCGCTTGAGGTAGGACCCGCCGATCAGCACGTACTTGTCGCCCTCGCGGACGATCTCACGCACGTTGCCGATCAGGTCCTGGATCCCCCGCACCTCGCCCTTCTTGAAGCTGCCGACCGGCAGCGGGCCGCCCTTGCGGGCGTCCTTGAGGTTGGCGCGTCCGGGCTGATAGCTGCTCCCCCAAGGGAACTGCTTGCCGCCGGCGGCCGAGCGGAACTCCTCCACCGTGGGGAGCCGCTTGCCGCTCCAGCGCGCGAAGGCCTCGGCCTCGAAGTAGCCGACCCCCGTGACGGGGTGGTCCGGCCCGAACTTGCTCGGGGGCTTGCCGCCGACCCAGGTCCGCGGCCCGGGCTTGCCGTCGCGGGTCGTCAGGCGTCCGTCCTTGAGCCGGGCCAGCCCGAGCTGCCCCCACACCTGGGGGTCGGCCTTGGCGTATTCAGCCAGGAAGGGCTCGTAGGCGCCGACGGTGACCTCGGTCGGGTCGATATAGAGGGCGCCCCGCGAGGTCTTGCGCAGCCACACCATGCCGGCGAAGGCCTGCGCGACGGCCTTGATCCGGCCCAAGCGCGCCTCGAGGTCCTTCAGCCGCTGGTCGTGGTCCTTCACCCGCGGGTGGTTGCCCGGCAGCTCGGGCAGGGCGAGGGCCTCGACCTGCGGCAAGAGCTTGCCGAGCCCGGCGGTCGGCACCCGCGCGGCGAGGGCCTCGACCTTGGCCTTGAAGGCGGCGAGGCGCGCGCCGCTGTCGGCCTCGGCCTCGATCGCCCCCAGCCGCTTGCGCAGCCGCTCGACCCGGGCCTCGTCCTCGAAGGGTGAGCTGTGCTCGGAGAGGGTCGCCAGCGAGCCCCGCGCCAGCTCGAGGGCCCGCTCTGCCCGACCGTTGGCGATCGCCTCCTCGGCCTCGACCACGTGCGCGAGGAGGGTCAGCCGCCGCTGGCCCTTCGCCGCCTCCTCGGCCCGGGGGGACTCGACCTTGCCGAGGGCCTCCGCCGCCAGGGCGAACACCTTGCGCGCAGCCGAGTCGGCCTCATGCGCCTCGAGCCGCAAGGCGGCGTCGAGCAGCAGGTCCGCGCGCAGCTTGGCGGCGCGCTCATCGGCCCCCGCTGGCGCTGGCTCCAAGGTCGTGAGCAGGCGCAGGCCCGCCTGCGGGTCCAGCTCTACGGCGCGCAAGGCCGCGACGGAGCGCAGGCCCTGGCGCGAGCGCTGCGCGATCTCGAGGGCGGCGGCGCGCTTGCCCCCCAGGCCGCCGACCTGCGCCGCTGCGCGGTTGGCGGCCAGGTAGCCCAGCTCTGCCTTGTCGAGCTGACCCGCCGCGAGCAGCCCGTCGGCCTTCTCGACCTCCGCGCCCGCCCGCTTGGCCTTGGTCTGGTCGCGTAGGACCACCGCGCCGGCGACCGCTCCGCCAGCCAGCACCACCAACACCGTCCCTACGAGGCCCGGCTTCAACCTTCCTCCGCTCTCGTCCCGCGCGCGCGCGCCTACTTCTTGGCAGGAGCGCGAATGTCCTTGTACTCGCCGCCGTTCTCCGTAGCCAGCTTGGTCAGGAAGGCCCGGGTCTTGCTCGACGAGGTCATGCCGTAGCAGTTGAGGCGCAGCTTGCGGGCGCGGTTGAGGGTCTGCGCCTTCTCGATCACCTCGTCGTGAGGGATGTCGACGGTCTTGCCGCCCTTGATCTGCTCGGGCACGCCGTCGGAGAAGAGGTAGATCGTGTCAGCGCCCTCGACCGCGAAGGCCTGCTCGAGGGCGAGGTCCGTGCGGGTCGCGCCCGACCACTTGAGCTTCTGCACGAAGGCGATCGCGGCCTTCTTGTTCTTGGGGTTGGCCTGCACGACCTCCTTCTTCCACAGCTTGGTGTCCTTCTTCTCGCCGAACACCACGATCGCGAAGCGGGCCCGCTGGGACATCCCCTCGATGAACTTCACGAAGGCCTCCTTGGCCCGGGTGAAGCGGGAGTACTTGTGCGGCGCCTTGCGCCCCGAGGGGTCGGGGTCCTTGTACTTCTTCTCCTTCTTGGTCTTGGGGTCCTTCCAGGTCTCGCCAGGAGGGAGGTCGATCACGCGCATCGAGGAGGAGATATCGAGGACCAGCACGAAGGCCTGCGAGCGGACGACGGTCTCGAAGATCTTGCCCTCGCCCTTGCCGCCGTCGCGCAGCCGCGTGCCCGAGCCGCCGCCGGTCGCGACCTTGCCCGGGTTGAAGCTCTCGCCCACGGCCTCGTACCACTTCTTCCAGTCGTCCAGGTTCTCGTGGGCCTGGCCCGTCAGCTTGTGGAGCGCGTCGTAGAGCTCCTCCGCCTCGGCGTCCTTGCTGTCGAAGCCGACCTTGGCCAGCCGCTCGTAGAGGGGCGGAATGCACTCGCGCAGCTTCATGCCGACCAGCCCCTGGATCGCCGAGACCCGGACCGGCTTCTCCCGATCGTCGAGCGCCTTGGCCAGGAAGGGCAGGGCCGCCTTGTCCTTGCTGCTCGACATGGCGTCCACGCAGAGGCTGCGCTGCTCGACCCGCTTGGACTTCTCGAGCGCCTTGCCGATCTCCTCGCGCAGCTCGGCGTCCTTGACCGCCGCCGCCAGCGCCTCCTGGCAGGCGTTGTAGACGTCGATGCTCGGGAAGAGCGCGCCGACCTTGATCATCACCTGCACGCCCTTCTTGGAGGGCTGCTCGGCCATCGCCTCGGCGGCCTTGACCATGGCGGCCTTGTCGCCCTTCTTGGCCGCCTTCATGAAGACGGCCTCGGGGGCAGCGGCGTGGGCCAAGCCAGCGACGGCCAGCGTGAGGGCCAGGACGGGGATCGGACGGATAAGTGCGTTCACGACAAGGACCTCCAGTTGGGCGGCGAATCTTAGCGCGTGACGCAGGAGAGGGCCATCGCCTTCGGGACTTGCCACAATGGCCCCGTGAGCGGAGCACACCAGGCCGGCGAGCAGCAGGCGATCCAGCGCGCCCTCGACGAGGGCTTGCTGAGCGCGGGCGACCTGGCCGAGTGCCTGGCCGAGCAGAGCCGGCTCCTCGCCGAGGGGCAGCAGCGCTCGCTCGAGGACCTGCTCGTGGAGCGAGGCTGCCTGGAGCGCTCCACCTGGCGCGCGCTGCTCGGCTCGCGCCGGGTCACGGTCGGCCAGCGGGTCGGCCCCTATCGGCTGCGGAGCGTGCTCGGGCGGGGATCGATGGGGATCGTCTACCTCGCGGTCGACGAGGCGGGCGAGGAGGTGGCGCTCAAGCTGCTCAACGCCGAGCGGGCGCTGGCGGGCGGCGAGCGCGAGCGCTTCCTGCGCGAGGTGCGCGCGACCCTCGCGCTGGAGCACCCCCGGATCGTGGCGACCCGCGACCACGGCGAGGACCGCGGGGTGCCCTGGCTAGCCATGGAGCGGGTCGTGGGGCGCTCGCTGCGGGCGGCCCTGAGCGCCGGTCCCCTCCCGCCGCGCCAGGCGGCCGAGGTCGCGCTCGACGTGGCCGAGGCCCTCGACTACGCCCACGGGCGCGGCGTCGTCCACCGCGACGTCAAGCCCGACAACGTGCTCGTGCGCGAGCGGGACGGGCGCGCGCTGCTGGGCGACTTCGGCCTCGCCCGCCGCCGCGGCGAGGGGACCCTGACCCAGGAGGGGCGCGTCGTCGGCACGCCGCTCTACATGGCCCCCGAGCAGGCGCGCGGCGACGAGGTCGACGCGCGAGCGGACGTCTACGGACTGGGCGCGACCCTCTACGAGAGCCTGACGCGCGCCACCCCCTTCGACAGCGAGTCGGAGGTCGACACCGACGCGATCCTGGCGCGGGTCGCGCACCGCAGGCCCCGCGCCCTGGCGCACGCGGCTCCGGCGGTCCCGCCGGCCCTGGCGGCGATCGTCGACCAGGCCCTGGCGCCGCACCCCGACGACCGCTACCCGAGCGCCGCGGCCCTGGCCCGCGATCTGCGCCGCTTCCTCGCGGGCGAGCGGGTGCAGGCGCGCCCGCCCGGCAGGGCGCGCCGCGCGCGCCGCTGGGTCGCGCGGCGGGTGCGCACCTTGGCGGGCGCGGTCCTGGTGGTCGTCCTGCTGGGCGCGGGCGGCGGCGCGCTGACCTTGCTCTCGCGCCGCTGGCGCGCCGACGAGGCCCTGCTCCGCGCCCAGGCCGCCCTCGCCATGGGGGAGCGCGAGACCAGTCGGCGCGAGCTGGCGGCCGCGCTCCGCCTGTGGCCGGAGCTGAGCGAAGCCCACCGGCTGCAGGCCGAGCTGGCCCTCGCCAGCGGCCGGAGCGAGGAGGCCGAGGCCTCCTGGTCCCGGGTCTTGGCCAGCCAGCCGAACCACGTGGGCGCGCTCGTCGGCCGGGCGCGCGCGCGGCTGGCCCGCGACGCGGCCGGGGCGCTGGCGGATCTGGAGCGCGCCCGGGCCGCGGCCGGAGACCGGGACGCGCGCCCCTGGCTGGAGGGAGGCCTGGCGCTCTACGAGCTGGGTCGCGCGCAGGAGGCGCTGCTCTGGCTGCGCGAGGGCCTGAGCCGCGCCGGCGCGGAGCCTGCGCGGCGCGCGCTGGGCCTGGTGCGCCGCGGCGAGCTGGAGCGAGGCGCCGGCGACCACGACGCAGCGCGGGCGGCGCTGGAGGAGGCGCTGACCCTCGCGCCCGAGCAAGGCGAGGCGCTGCTCCTCCTGGCCAGCCTGGAGCTGGAGCGCGGACGCGTGGCGCGAGCCGAGGCGCTCTGCGCGCGCTTGATCGAGCGCGACGCGCGGGCCCCCGAGCCTCGCCTGGTGCGGGCCCAGGCGCGCCGCGCCCGCGGTCGCTGGCGCGACGCCCTGGCCGACCTGCGCGGGCTGCGGGGGCTGCCCCGCGCCCGCCTCTGGCTGGGGCTGCTTCGCCTGGAGCACCTGCCGGAGGGCCCCGAGAGCGGAGAGGCCTTCGAGCTCGAGGCCGCGCGGATCGACCTGAGCGCCGCGGCGCGCGCCGGGCTGCAGCCCAGCGAGCGCGCGCTGGCCGAGCTGGGCCTGGCCTACGCTTGCTGGCTCGCCGGGGCCGAGCGCGAAGCGAGCGCGGCGCTCGAGCGCGCAGCCCAGGCGACGCCCGCGGCGCGCGGGCCGCGCCTGCTGCGCGCGCGGATCGCCCTCGAGCGCGGCGACGCCGAGGGCGCCGCCGCAGCCCTGGAGCCGCTCGGCTCGAACGCGGCCGCCTTGGGCCGAGCCGAGCTCGCCCTCCTGGCCGGCGACCTGGCCCAGGCGCGAGAGCGCTGCGCTGGCCTGGACGACCCCGCCGCGGCGGCCCTGCGGGCGCGCCTCGCCTGGCTGGCGGAGCAGCCCGAGATCGCGCGGCGCGAGCGCGAGCGCTACAGGACCGCGCCTGCTCCGGCGCCGCGGCTGAGCCTCGCGAGCGATCCGTGGACGCTCGCTCGCGCGGCCGCCGCGGCGGGAGACCGCGAGCTGGAGGTGGCCCTCGAGGAGCCGACCCGCTTCCGCCGCGGCCTCCGCCGCGCGCTGGCTTGCTACGCGCGCGCGCGGCGCCTCTGGCCGGGGGACCCACACGCCCTGGCCCGTCGAGCGGGGACCCTCCTGCTCCTGGGCGAGGCCGAGGCCGCCGCGGACGCCTTCCTCGAGGCCTGGGGCGCCGACCCCCAGTTGAGCGCGGCGCTCGTGGAGCGGGCCGGGCTCCAGCGCGCGCTGCTGCGAGACGAAGGGCCTCAGGCGGCCCTCGAGACCCTCGCGCTCCTGGGAGAGCGCGGCGGCGCCGCCGCCCAGCGAGAGCGCTGCCGCGCCCTGCTCGCCCTGGAGCGCCGAGCGGAGGCGCTGAGCGCGCTCGGTCCGCACGACCCCCTCGAGCCCTGCGCGACGGCCCTGCTGCGGGTCCGCGCCGGCGGCGCTCCCCCCTCCCACGCGCGCGCGGCGCTCCTGCGCGCCGGACCCGCGGCCAGCGCAGAGCGCGGCGCCGTGTTCCGTCACGCCCTGGCCGCGCTGAGCTTCCGGGCCGGCGTGCTCCCCGAGGGCCGCCACCTGCTGGAGCGCGCCCTCGAGGAGGAGCCGCGCTCTGGCTGGCTGTGGCAGCAGCGAGCCCGCTCGCTGACCCGCTCGGAGGGCCGAGCCTGGCCAGCCTTCCTGGCCCGGGTCACCGCCGCCGAGCTGGCCGTCGACGCAGAGGACGAGCTGCTCGCGGCCCTGCCGGGGGCCCTGGGCGCGGCGCGCTCCGCCGCCCCCCACCCCGGCCTCCCGCTCGCCGAGCGCTTGCTGGCCCTGGCCAGCGGCGGCGGCCAGCAGCTCGAGCTGGTCGGCG
>CALDQK010000803.1 GCA_937911525.1 uncultured bacterium | reverse complement strand
CTCCGTCGGCGCCCACGGCGTGACTTGCCGCGCTCGCGCTCTTCGGCCTCCTCGCGCGCCTTGAGCAGCGCCTTGCGCTCCTCGTCCCGGACCTGTTCGCGAGCCTCGACCTCGAGCAGGAGTCCACGCACCTGACGGCGTAACTCCTTCTCCGTCCGATCCAGACCCGAGTCTTCGAGTTCCTCAGCCACCATCATCGTTCCACTCACTCGTCCGCAACGAGCACAGGGCACACGTTATGCCACTTGCTAAGAACTTTGAAGATAGGCAGATCCTCAACCAAATCCTGCGTTCCATTTCGCCAGCGGGACGAACCTGGGAACTGAGTTCGGGTTGGGGCGATGAGTGTCCGAGGTGGTTCGGACAATGAACGGGCCTCAGGAGAGCCTTTGGGAGCGAGAGTGACCGACCCAACCCCTTCCCCGACCGCATCGTCTGTGAGCCTCGCCGATGACGCGGCTCGTCAGGGAGAAGACCCCGCCCTCGAGTCCAAGCTCGAGCGGCTGCGCGAGGTCGTGCGCACGACCTGGGGCTTCGACGAGCTCCGCCCCATGCAGGAGCGCGCCGTCCGCGCCACCCTCCAGGGCCGCGACGCCCTGGTCGTCATGCCGACGGGAGGCGGCAAGAGCCTCTGCTACCAGGCCCCCGCCCTGCTGCGGGAGGGCCTGACGGTCGTGGTCAGCCCCTTGATCTCCCTGATGAAGGACCAGATCGACTCCCTGCATGCCAACGGCGTCGCCGCCGGAATGCTCGCCAGCGGAATGGACCCGCGTCAGCGCCGCGAGGTCCTCGCCGCCCTCGATCGCCGCGAGCTGCGCCTGCTCTTCGTCTCGCCGGAGCGGCTGAGCATGCCGAGCTTCCGCGCGCGCGTGCTCGAGGCAGGCCTCTCGGCCCTCGCGGTCGACGAGGCGCACTGCATCAGCCACTGGGGTCACGACTTCCGGCCCGAATACCGAATGCTGGGCGACCTCCGGCGCGCTCGCCCGGAGATCCCGATTCAGGCCTTCACCGCCACGGCGACCCCGCGCGTCCGCGCCGACATCGCCGAGCTGCTCGGGCTCGAGGACCCCGCGATCGTCGTCGGCAGCTTCGATCGCCCCAACCTGACCTATCGCGTCCAACCCCGCAGCGACCTCCTCGCTCAGGTCCTCGCCGTGATCGAGCGCCACCCAGAGGGGGCCGGGATCATCTACTGCCTCAGGCGCAAGGACGTCGACCAGCTCAGCGAGCGTCTCACCAAGCGAGGCGTCCGCTGCGGGGCCTATCACGCCGGCCTCTCGCCCGGCGAGCGGGCGAAGGTCCAAGACGCCTTCCGCCGCGAGTCCCTCGACATCGTGGTGGCGACCGTGGCCTTCGGAATGGGGATCGACCGCCCAGACGTGCGCTTCGTGGTCCACGCCAGCCTCCCCAAGGGCCTCGAGCAATACAGCCAGGAGACGGGCCGCGCCGGGCGTGACGGGCTCCCCAGCGAGTGCCTGCTCCTCTTCGGCGGCGCGGACTACTACGGCTGGAAGACGATCGTCGAGCGCAGCGTGGCCGAGGCAGCGGAGGCGGGCCACAGGAACCCCGAGGGACTGCTCGAGGGCAACCTCGGTCGCCTGGGAGACATGTGGGGCTTCGCGACGGCGCCCATGTGCCGCCACGCGCGCCTCGTGGCCTACTTCGGCCAGGAGCTCAGCGGTGACTGCGGCGCCTGCGACGTGTGCCTCGGCGAGCTCGAGCCCTTGGACGACGCGTTGGTGACGGCCCAGAAGCTGCTCTCCTGCGTGGCGCGCTGCGAGCAGCGCTACGGCGTCACCCACGTGATCGACGTGCTGCGCGGCAGCCGGAGCGCCCGGGTGCAGGAGAAGGGGCACGACCAGCTCTCGACCTTTGGCCTGCTCAAGGGCACGCCCGTGACCTCGCTGCGCAGCTGGATCGAGCAGCTCATGGCGCAGGGGCTGCTGGGGTGCACGGGCGGGCGCTACCCGACGCTGCACCTGCTGCCCGCCGCCCTGCCCGTGCTCCGGGGAGAGGAGACGCCGACGCTCTATCACCCACCGACGGCGCGCAAGCGCTCGCGGAAGCGGGTGATCGAGATCGAGGACGCCGACCAGGGTCTCTACGAGCATCTGCGCGAGCTGCGCAAGACCCTCGCTGACGAGCGCGACGTCCCGCCCTACGTGATCTGCGGCAACGCGACCCTCGCGGCGCTGGCGGCCCGCAAGCCCGAACGCGTCGAGGACCTGCTCGAGGTGCGCGGGATCGGCCAGAAGAAGGCCGAGACCTACGGCAAGGCCTTCCTGGAGGCGATCGCGGCCTACGCGCCGGCCAACATGCCCTGAGCGAGCTCCGCGGCGCGCTCAGGCGAGACGAGCTCTGCGACGAGCGCCAAGGAGAACTCCAGGGCCGTGCCAGGCCCGCGGCTCGTGATCAAGCGTCCGTCAACGACGACGCGAGCTTCCTCGTGCTGGGCCTCACTGGGGAAGCGATCCTCGAAGCCTGGGTAGCAGGTCGCGCGCTTCCCCGCGAGGACGCCGCTGGGGGCCAGGACCAGGGCGGGCGCCGCGCAGATCGCGGCGACGACTCCGCCGCCGCTCGCGACGCGCTGGATCCACTCCCCGACCTCCTCGGAGGCGGCGAGGTTCGCAGCGCCCGGGAGCCCCCCCGGCAGGATCAAGGCGTCCACGTCGCCGGAGAGCTGATCGAGGAGGAGGTCGACGGAGAGGCCCAGCCCGTGCGCGCCGACGACCGCAGGCGTCTGCAGGCCCGCCACGATCACCTCGACGCCGGCTCGACGCAGGACGTCGATCGGGGTGGTCGCTTCGATCTCCTCGAAGCCTGGTGCCAGCACCACGACCGCCCGTCGCGGGGTCGAGCTCACTGGATCGGCAGCGCGCCGTTGATTGCGCCGGTGACGACGTTGGGCACGATCCCCACCCCAGTGGTCGTGTAGTAGATCACGCCGGCCTGGTTGGTGGCGAAGTTCTTGTCGCCGCTGCTGCCCTGGGCCGCCGGGTCGGCGGTCGCCCAGAACACGAACTGTTGGGAAGACGTGCTGGCCTGGGTGACGAAGTTATAGCCCTGCTTGGTTCCGGCGCCGAGGTAGCCGTCGATCAGCCCGGCGGTGCTCAGCTCGGACAAGCTGCCATAGTCGTAGGAGCCGTCGCCCTCCTTGTCGCCTTCACGGAAGAGACGCTGGGCGGTGGAGATCGCCTTGAGCGAGCCGATGGCGCCCGCCTCGTTGCCGTTCTTGCGGGCAGCGAGCATGTTGGGGATCGCGATCGCGGCGACCGAACCGATGATCAACATGACGATCAACAACTCGATCAAGGTGAATCCACGTCTTCGGATCGGCACCATCCACCCGCCTCCCATAAGCAGCCTAGCGGCTCACTTCGACATCAGCAAAGGTGTAGCCAACTCTAATCCCCCTGTGAAGCCCCCTCGGGCAGCCGATGTGCGGCGCCGAACGTCACTCCACCTCGGGAAGCCCCTGGGGATAGACGACGGCTCGCAGCCAATCTGGTCCGGCGGCCGCTGTACGTTGGATCCCCTCACCCACCTCTTCGAGGGTCAAGCGGTGCGAAATCAGACGCTTGACGGGGACGGCGTCCGCCTCGATCAGCTCCAGGGAGCGGCGGGTCTCGCCTGCGCCGCAGCTGTAGGAGGAAACGAGGGTTATCTCGCCGAAGTAGAAGCGGTTGAGGGGCAGCGTGATCTCCTTGTCGGGCGAGACAGGAGAGAAGAGACACACACGCCCCCCTGGCGCCACGAGCTCGGAGGCTTGCTGAATCGCAACCTTGGAGGATGGGCCGACGATCACGTGATCGGGTCCCCGGCCTGAGGTCAACTCCCGCATGGCCTTGGGGAAGCCCTCGTCGGTCGGGTCGAGGACGTGATCCACGCCCCAGCAGGGGTCTGGATCACGACGCCCAGGGTCGAGCTCGGTGGCGACGACGAGCCCGGCGCCGTAGTGCTTGGCGAGCGCGGCGTTCATGAGGCCCATGGCCCCCAGGCCGATCACCCATACGCTCTCTCCGGCACGCAGCTCGAGCTTGTCGATCGCACGCAGGCTGCAGGCGAGAGGTTCGATGAAGGTCGCGGCGTCGAAGTCGACCCCCTCAGGCAAGAGGAGGGTGTCTCGCTCGACGTTCTCCCGAGGTACGCGAACGCGCTCGGCGAAGCCCCCCGGATCCAGCTTCGAGCTGCGAAAGAGCGAGCAGTTGGTGTCGAATCCTCGCGCGCAATAGTGGCACACGCCGCAAGACACATGGTGGTGGAAGAAGATCCGCTGACCGGGCTCCAGCAAGCAACCTTCGCCGACCTCGACCACGACCCCCGCCGGCTCGTGCCCCAAGACGGTGGGCGCCTTCTTGTCCACATACCAGTCGGTGGCGTCGCTGCCGCAGAGTCCGCAGGCGACGACCTCGACCAGGGCGTCTCCTGGCTCGAGCTGGGGGATTGGGGCCTCTTCGACCCGGGTCTCGTGGAACGAGAGGGTGCGCGCGACCTTCATGGGGCGATCGCCAGCTTGATGGCCCGACCCGCGAGGAGCTCCTCCAGCGCGTCTTGAAGTCGCTCCAGGGGCAGTTGACCCGTGATCAGGGCGTCGATCCCAGGCAGGCCCCGGGAGACGAGCAGGTCGAGGGCGATCCTGACGTCGCTGGGGGAGAAGTGGAACGCCCCCTTGAGGGTCAGCGCGTCGTAGTGCATGCGATAGGTGTCCAAGGGCACTTGGGTGCCAGCGGCGCAGCCGCCGTAGAAGAGGACTTCGCCGCCTTTGCGGGCGTAGTCCATGGCTTGTGACCAGGCCTCCGGGCGCCCCACACACTCGACCACGGTGCACGCCCCAAAGCCGCTGGTGAGATCACGAACCGCAGCGCCTGGATCCTCGACCTCGTCCAGGTCGATCACCTCGTCGGCTCCCAGCGCCCGGGCCGCGCTCAGCCGATTCTTGCGCTTGCCGACCACCACGATCTGCGGGACGCCCCGCTGGGCGAGGAGGGCGACGAAGAGCAGGCCGATCGGGCCAGCGCCGAGCACCAGCGCCGTCTCGCGCCCAACGAGGTCGAGCCGCGAGACGCCTCCGACGACGCAGGAGAGGGGCTCGAGGAGCGCGCAGTGGCTGAGCGGCAGTGAGCGCGGACGCGGAAAGACGTTGCGCCGCACGACATGCGGAGGGACTCGGATCTGATCAGCGAATGCGCCCCAGGCCATGCTGCGCCCGTGGATGTTCTTGCACAGGTTCTCGAGCCCGAAGCGACAGGCGGGGCACTCCCCGCAGGGAGCAGAGGGGGCGGCCAAGACGGGGTCGCCGACGCGAAAGCGAGTCACGCCAGCGCCGACAGCGGCGACCGTGCCCGTGAACTCGTGCCCGAGGGGAGTGGGGCAAGGGAACTTGGGGTGACCTCGGCGATAGGTCTTGAGGTCGGTCCCACAGGTCAGCGCGAGGTCGACCGAGAGGATCAACTCTCCGGGAGCCGGCTCGAGGTCTGGGACCTCGCGGAGCTCGAGACGTCTGGGTTCGACGAGCAGGCTCTGCCGCATGTGTGCCACCAATAGCAGGTTGGTCCGGAAGCGAGGTGCACACTAGCCCACGATTCCCCCCTAGCGCTGCGCCGCTGCAGGGAAGACCCTTAACCAACGCAAGAAGCGGTAGCCTGAGGGCTACCGCTTCTTGGCTGGTACAGAGTAAGTCTAGGACTTACTGGCCGACAGGGGCGGCACCACCCTGCGCCAGACCCGTACCGGTCGCGTTGAAAGCAGCCATGGTGGTGTAGAAAATGACGCCCGTGTGATCGGTGTAGAAGTAGCGATCACCCGTGGTCTGCGCGACCGAGGGCTGACCCTGGGCGTCCCAGGTGTACAGCGACTGGGTTCCGCCGGTGGCGGAGAAGTTGTAACCCTGCTTGGTGCCCGAGCCGAGGATACCGTCGACGAGGGTCTGCTGGGCCAGCTCGGTGAGCGTGCCGTAGTCCAGGGTGCCGTCGCCCTCCTTGTCACCCTCGCGGAAGAGCGACTGAGCCGAGCTGATGGCCTTGAGCGAGCCGATGGCGGCCGACTCGTTGCCGTGCTTACGGGCCTCGATCAGGTTGGGAATCGCGATGGCGGCGATAATGGCGATGATGGCGATAACGATCATGAGCTCAATGAGCGTGAACGCCTTCTTGGTGTGCAGCTTCAACATGCTCTCCTTGTGATTCTTCTGCAATTGAATGCAGTCGATGCTGTCCGATGGGTGGGTCCCGCAGGAGATTACAACAAGCTCTATGCCAACGCCAGCCTCCGGTGGACTTAGCCATTAGTGCTCCATTTCCCGTCAAGTCCAGCGCTCACACCGGGTTGCGGGGTGCCGCACAACGTCACTCCGGCGACTTGGGGGTGGCGTAGAGCGTCACTCCTGAATCTTGATCCGCAGGATGAGGAAACGCGCAGGACCCCACCGCTGACCCGGGCGGCGGACGAGGAGCTCGCGCTCGAGGGTCAGCTGGACCCCCTGGGTCGCGAGACGCTCGCTGAGCTGCGCGCTCGTCGCCTGACGAGCCTCGAGGACGAAGTGGGTGTAGCCGCGATCGCGCAGGCGGGCGCAGCTCTGTGCGAGAATGTCTGCCCTCGTCGCGAACCACGCTCCCCGGTCGCGCAGGACGGGTCGGCCGAGGAGGAGAACCGAGGTCAAGGGCCCCGTGGCGAAGTCACCGGGCTGCAAGACGGCGGCGGCCTCCGCGCGCGTTCGGGTCAGCTCGTAGGTCGGGCGGGTGAGGCTCCTGCCGAGCGCCAGGGCGCTGGGGCTGATCACCAGGACCACGAAGGCGCAGGTCAGCTGCCTGACGGGCAGGCGTCCGGCTAGCCGCAGGGCCACGAGCAAGAGCACGGCGCCCAGGAGCGCCGAGGTCCAGCTGGCGAACTCTTGCTCGCCGAGCATGCGCGCCGCCTCGCGAGCGCGCCAAGGCTCACCGCCTCGCATGGCGCTCAGCTCGAGCCCGCTCAGCTGCTCGAGATCTGGACCGAACCCGCTCCAGTTCGCGAGGTGAGCGCCCAGGAAGGCGGCGAGGATGGCCGCCAGCGCCCATGAGGAGGCAGTCCAGCGCTTCCTCTCGCCGCGGAGGAGGGCGATGGCCAAGGCCGAGGTGACCACCCCGGGGACCGCGAGGAGCTCGAAGTAGCGCAGCGGCCGGTAGTGAACGAACAGGCTCCCCGCGACGAAGGTCGCTCCCCAGCCCCCGACGACGAGCGCGAGCTCTCGAGCCCGCGCGCTCATGCGACCCCACCCCTGCCAGACCAGGAACGCACCGCAGCAGGCGGCCGCTACCAACCCGGGCGCGAGGGGGAAGTAGCCGTTCCCGCGCGAGAAGCCGAGCTCGCGCCCCAGGTGGAGGCGATAGGGCTCGCCGCCCCAGTGCAGGAGGCGCAGGAGCAGCTCGCGGGGACCCAGGTCGTTGGAGAGGTAACGCTGCAGCCGGTCGGCAGTACGGACGCCGAGGTCCCCGCCGAAGCGCGCGAGCGCCTCGATCGCCTCGCCGCGCAGGCCCGGGCTGAGCAGGACGCCCAGGCCCAGGAGGGCGCCCGCGCCGCACACGACGAAGCCGGCGCGACGCAAGCGCGCTCCTGCGCGCAAGGATTGGCCGAGGGCGAGGCCCACCAGCAGGGCCGCGCACTGGGGACGGAGGGACGCGCAGGCCAGCGCCAAGACCCACGCCAGGAGCTCCTGAGCGCGACCCCAGAGCGAACCTCTGCCGCCTGGCTCATGCTCTCGCGCGGAGCTGCGGGCGGAGAGCCAGAGGCAGGCCGCCAAGGTCATCGCCAGCGAGAGAGGGACGTAGATCAGCGTCGAGCGGGCCAGCCACACCGAAGGGTAGAGCGTCGCCAGCGCCGCCGCGCCGAAGAGCGCCGGCTTGGGGCCCAGCGTCCCGCGCAGGAGACGCCACACCAGCAGCAGGGTCACGAAGGAGCAGAGCCCTCCCAGCGCCTGGACGCTGCCCAGAGAGAGTCCCGCGAGGCGAAACCAGGTCCGCGCGAGCGGGGTCCAGACCGGCAGGTCGTAGCCCTCCAGGTGGGCGGGCGGGCTGCCCGTGTCCAAGCTGGCCGCCGCGGCCTCGAGGCTCCAGAAGGCGTCCATGTAGACCGCGTGGGTGCGCTCGACCTCGTAGGGGACGTCGGCGCCGGGGGCCCACAGGCGCAGGACGAGCGCCGCCACCAGGACCGCGCCGAGCAGCGCCAGCTCGGTCCGCCGCTCCACTAGTGGGCGCCTCGACCGAGCAAGACGGCGAGCGGGGTGCGCGCCAGGATCCAGAGGTCGAACACGAAGCTGCGCCGCCGGGTGTAGTAGACGTCGAGGCGGATCCGCTCCTCGAGGTCGAGGGACCCTCGCGCCAGGACCTGCTGCAGGCCGGTCAAGCCGGGCTTGGCCTTGAGGCGTCGGCGCTGGTGCGCGTTGTAGCGAGCGACGACCGACTCGACCTCGGGCCGCGGCCCCACCAGGCTCATTTCACCCAGGATCACGTTGAAGAGCTGGGGGAGCTCGTCGAGGCTCCAGCGGCGAATCAGGCGCCCGATCGGGGTGACGCGCGGGTCGTCCTGCACCTTGTAGACGGGCTCGTCGAGGGCCTCGAGGTCGACGACCTCCTTCAAGCGCGCCTCGGCGTCGTGGACCATGGAGCGGAGCTTCCAGAGCCGGAAAGCCTCCCCGCCGTAGCCGATCCTGCGCTGAACGAAGAAGGCCGGACCCCCGTCGCGGCGAATCAAGAGGGCCAACAAGGCCAGCACGGGCAGGCTCACCAGCAGCAAGGCCGAGGCAGCGGCGAGGTCGAACACCCGCTTGAGGGCGAGCGAGAGGCGGTCGACGCGGTCCTCCCGCACCGCGACGAAGGGCACCCCGAAGAGCTCGGTCAAGTCGGCGGGGGTGATGAACAGGTCGATCGTGTGAGGCACCATGCGGACCTCGACGTCGCGCCGCTCGCAGAGCTCGAGCAGCTCGAACAAGCGCAGGCGCTCGAGGTCGTGCGCCAGGAGCAGCTCGCGAGCCCCGCTCGCCTCGAGGAGCTGCTCGAGCTCTGCGAGCTCGCCGAACACCTTGACCTCGCCCGGCACCTCGCCCTGGTCTCCAACCGAGACCAGCCCCAGCACGTCCAGCCCGTAGCGACGGTGGCTGCTGAGCCGCTCGTGGAGATCCAGCGCGCGCTCGCTGGTGCCCACGATCAGCGCCGGGATCAGCCCGACCCCTCGCTCGTAGCGCATGCGCCGCCGCTTGATCACCGCCCAGCGCGGGATCGCCATCGTGGCGCAGGCCAGGACCCAAATGAAGAGGAACACCGTGCGGGAGTAGGAGAACGAGCGGTCGAAGAAGGTCGCCGCCAGGAGCAGCGTCGAGGCCAGGGTCGCGGCGCCGATCACCCGCTCGGCGACGTCGATCCCGCGCGCCAGGAGCTCGCCGTAGAGCTGGCGCGAGCGAAACACCAGCAAGAAGAGCAAGGCCCCGACGAGGTAGCCCCGGCCGTATTCGAGCGGCGGGGGCGGCGGGACGCTCGTGACCTCGAACACGCCCAGGTAGAAGCGGAGCGTGTAGGCGAGCAGGAAGGCGCCGGCCAACAAGAGCAGGTCGGAGACCACGAGGACCAGGCGCTCGCCCGTCGAGGTCTGGATCACGCGCGCTCCGCGCTGGGGAGGACCCCCGCTCCGCCGAGCTCCGCCAGGCCCCCGGCGACGACTCCCGCCCCCAGGGCCAGGGCCCTGACGAAGATCAAGCCAGGCGCGACGAGGCCGACCATAGGGTCGCGCCGGAGCGCGCGCCGAGTCAAGGGCAAGGCGCTGGCGAGGAAGGTCAGCGCCGCGGGGGCGCCCAGCAGGGGGACCGCCGCCAAGGGCGCCAGCAGCAGCTGCGCCTTGAGCGTCCCCGGGGTGTGGCTGTCCTCGAGCGCCTTGCCCGGGTGGCGGCGCAGGGTCGCCACCTTGTAGTAGCCGATCTTGGCCTTCTTGCGCGCGTAGCCCCACAGGCTGGCCGCGTGGAGGTGCCCCACCCGGGCCTGGGCGACGAAGCAGAGCCGATAGCCGCGCTCGACGACCCGAAAGGAGAGCTCCTGGTCCTCGGTGCTCGGCAGGCGGTAGCGCTCGTCGAAGCCCCCGACCTCCTCCAACACCTCGCGCCGGTAGGCCGCCGCGTAGGTGTCGACGAAGTCGATCCAGCGCCGGCGCGCCATGCGCGCGTAGCGCTCCTCGTATTCGATCTGGACGAAGCGCGCGACGAGCTCGCGCTGCTCGGTCTCGTAGGCGCCCTTGACGCCCCCCACCTGCGCGTCGGCGAAGGGCTCGAGCAGCGCGGCCAGGAAGCCGGGGCGCGGCGTGCAGTCCGCGTCCACGAACACGATCAGGTCGCTGGCGGCGGCCGCCACCCCGAGGTTTCGCGCCTTGGCTGGGCCTTCGCCCGCGCCGCGCAGGACCTCGGCGCCCGCGGCCCGCGCCACGGCGGCCGTGTCGTCGACCGAGCCGTCGTCGACCACGATCACGCGCACGCCGCGTCCCTCGGCGTCGCGCTGGTCGCGCACGGCCCGCACGGCTGCGCCGACGCAGTGGGCCGCGTCCCGCGCCGGGATCACGACGGTTGCAGCTAGAGGCTCCCCGCTCACTGGGCCCGGACGCTAATCCCGGTCGTTGGACTGCGCCACGGTCGCCCCGCCGTCGCGGTCGAAGAGGTAGCGGGCGAAGGTCGCGAAGGACTTCACCGTGCGCGTGGCCTCATAGGGGTCCGTCGAGATCTGACGCAGCTTGCGCGCCACGTAGGAGGGGCGCAGGTAGAACTCGCGGCGGGCGCGATCGCAGAAGCGGCGCAGCTCCTCGCTGGGGAGGTCGGGGCGCTCGATCACGCTGCGGTGCAGGCCCTCGGGGGTCAGCCAGCGCTCGTAGTCCTTGGTCTCGAGCAGCTGCTCCTTGTCGGCCCACTCGTAGGCCTTGGTGCCCGGGTAGACCATCAGCGGGAAGAACTGCGCCGTGTCCGGGTTGAGCCGCTTGGCGAAGTCGAGGGTCCGCTGCAGGCTGCCGCGCGTCTCCCCCGGGTTGCCGACCATGAAGCAGCCGTGCACGAGCACGTCCGCCTGCTTGGCGTCGTCGAAGAAGCGCTCGATCTGGTCGACCTGGATCCGCTTCTCCACGTTGTCGAGGATCTCCTGGTCGGCGCTCTCGACCCCCACGCAGAGCAGGCGCAGGCCCGCGCGGCGCATCAGGTTCAGGGTCTCGAGGTCCACGTCGCAGCGCGCGTTGGCGGTCCAGCGCACCTTGACCCGGCGGCGGATCATCTCCTCGGCCAGGCGCCGGCAGCGCTTCTTGTCGACCGTGAGGGTGTCGTCCTCGACGAACACCTCGCGCACGCCCGGGAACTCGCGCTCGATGTACTTGAACTCGTCGACGACCGCCTCGACGCTCCGCTTGCGGTAGCCGTGCCCGGTCAGGGTCTGCGGAAAGAGGCAGTAGGTGCAGGTGTAGGGGCAGCCGCGCCCGGTCACGATCGTGACGACCGGCGAGCGGGTGATCGCGTAGAAGTAGCGCTTCCAGTGGCCGAAGAGGTGCTTCTTGTAGACGCGGGCCACGTGGGGCAAGCCGGAGATATCCGCCTGCTTGGGCCGCTCCTCGTTCTGGATCAGCTCGCCGTCCTCGCGGCGCCACACCAGGCCCTTGATCGAGGCCAGGTCCAGGTCGCCCCCGCCCTCGATCCGCTGGGCCAGCTCGAGCACCGTCCAGTCGTATTCCTGGAAGGTCACCGCCTGAGCGCCCGCGGCGTCGCGCAGCGACTCCAGCGGCGCGGCCGAGGTGTGGGTCCCGACCAGGACCGTGAAGGCCCCGGTCGCCTCGTGCAGGGCCTCGGCGGCGGCGATGTCGTTCTTGATCGAGGGGGTCGTGGTCGCGACCACGCAGAGCTGCGGCGCGAAGTCCCGCGCCCGCTCGATCGCCTCGCCGAACTCGATGTCCTCGCCCGGACCGTCGACGAGCTGGACGTCGAAGCCGTGGACCTCGAGCAAGCCCGCCGCGTAGGCGAGCCAGATCGGATAGTAGAGGGTCCGGCTCTTGGTGACCGCAGGGCTGCGCTGGTGCGAGCTGTAGTTGCGGTGGAAGGGCGCGTTGAGGCAGAAGACTCTCATAGGCTCCGATCACCGTAGCGACGCGTTCGAGTGGCGTCGAGGGACGCTCCCCGCCGATTCCCTCACCCCGAGAGTCGGCGCCCTCGGCGCGAGAGGTTCATAACTCGCTTCGGTACATAAGTCAGCGGCGGG
>CALDQK010000802.1 GCA_937911525.1 uncultured bacterium | reverse complement strand
TCAGGTCGAGGCCCAGGCTGCCGGGGGGACAGCGGAGGTGCTCCTCGCCGCGCACCACGTGCAGCGCCTCGTCCTCGGCCGAGCGCACGACCCAGGCCCCGCCCAGGCGACGACAGCGCCCGACCAGCTCGCCGCCGCCGGCGAGCTCGAGGGCCGCCGCGGCGGAGGCGTCGGGGTCCTCATGGACCTCGAGCTCGTAGGAGTGCTCCTCGACCACCCGCTCCAGGCCGTGCAGGCGGACGAGCACCTCGGGGCCGCGGTCGATCCCGACCTTCCAGGGCGCGAAGGTCACCCTGGGCGTGTTGAACGCCCGCGCCGGGGCCGAGTAGACCCGCTCGGCCAGCTCGGCCTCCTTCAGGGAGTAGGCGCTGAGCCGCAGCGTGGCCGCGTGACCGCTGGCCGCGAGCGAGCGGGTCGGCAGCAGGCAGCCCGCCGAGGCCCCTGGCTCGAGCAGGCCGATCCAGAGCGGCTGGACGCAGCGCCCGCTCGCCGCCTGGCGGTAGTGGTAGCGGTCGGCGCCCGCGTCGTAGTGGATCAGGCCCAGGGGGCGCTTGGACCAGGCGTGGGCGCCCGCGCAGGGCGGATCCCAGCGGGCCTCCTCGAGCAAGAGGGGCGCGTCGCCCTCGTTCTGGACGCGCAGCTCGAACACGCTCGGCCACCCGCGGCGGAGGGGCTCGGTCTCCAGGCTCAACTTCATGTGGGCTAAGTTAAATCAGTGAGCGACGCACGGGAGCGGGAGCTGGAGCGGCGGGCGGCCGCTGGGGACCTCGAGGCGGCGCGCGCGCTGGAGCTCGAGCGCGAGCGGCGGGGGGCGGCGTCGCTGGCGGTGCTCAGCGACGTGCACGGCAACCTGGAGGCCCTCGACGCGGTGCTGGCCGATATCGACGCGCGCGGGATCGTGGACGTGATCTGCCTGGGCGGGCTGACGACCTACGGCCCGGACCCGGCCGCGGTGCTCGACCGGCTGCGGGAGCGCGAGCTGGTCTGCCTGCGCGGCAGCTACGACGCGGCGGTCCAGGGCGAGGGGCCGCTGCGGCCCAATCATCGGCTCCGGCAGGCGATCGACTGGGCGCGGGACAAGCTCCAGCCGGGGTTCCTGGCGCGCGGCGCGACCCGGCAGCGCTGGGCCTGGTATCGCGAGCTCCCCGACCGTCACGACCGCCCGGGTCTGATCGCAGTGCACGGGCGCCCCGACGTCCCCCTCAACCACCACCTGCCCAACGACGCGCACTCGGAGGAGGACTACTTTCGTCACGTCGAGCGCCTGGCCTTCGGCGGGGTGCTGCACCTGCCCTGCGTGTCGCGGAAGGGCGAGCACCTGCGCGGGAGCGTCCTGGCCGAGGGCTACGACCTCGTCGCGGGCAAGGTCGCGATCTGCCCTGGCTCGGTCGGCCAGCCGCACGACCGCGATCCGCGCGCCTGCTACGCGATCCTCCGCCAGGAGCGCGTCGAGTGGATCCGCCTCGACTACGACCTGGAGCGCACGCTCCGTAAGCTGGAGCAGAGCAACCAGCCCCAGCGCCGACTCCTGATCGAGCGCCTGCGGATGGGGATCTAGCCCTCGGACGGGCTGCTGTGGGGGACGTTGGCGACCAGCTCGTTGAAGCGCCGGCAGTCGGCCACGATCGAGCCGTCGGGCGCGCGCGACATCATGTCGGCGAAGCGCTTGCCCCACACCAACTCGCAGGCCACGTAGCTGCGCCGCATCGAGACCGGCTGGGCGATCGCGATGTCGACCCCGCGGACCACCGCCACGATCTCGGCCTGGAGCGCCGCGAGCGACTCGGCGTCGTGGCCGTGGAGCGGGCTCTCGGGGGTGATCGGGTGGACCAGGGTCCAGGTCAGGTTGAGCAGGGGCGTACTCGAGCGCTCGAGGGTCAACTCGTGGAAGCGGCGGATCGGCTCGCCCTCCTTGGTGCGCGTCGGCTCGATCAGGGTCAGGTGGGCGCTGGCGTCCATGATCCCGTGGTCGCGCGCGTTGGCGAGGCGGACCATCAGCGTCGGCACCCCGTCGCGCTCGGCGATCACGGCCCGCTCGGTGAACTGGACCCGCGCCGTCGGGCGCGAGAACTTGGCGAACATCAGGCCCGTCACCAGCGCGGTCCCGATCGTGCCGAGGAAGGCCTCGCTGGCGACCACCACCTGGGCGAAGAAGCTCTGCGGCGCCATGGCCCCGTAGCCGATCGTCGAGAGCGTCTGGACGCTGAAGAAGAAGGCGTCGGCGTAGCTGCCCGCGCGCATGTTGGCGACGCCGCCCGGGTCGAAGCGATAGATCGTGGCGAACACGATGTTGGTGGCCAGCCACACGAACACGACCCGCAGCAGGAAGCTCGGCCAGGACATGACGAGCAGGTCGTGGAAGAGATCCCGCAGGGGAGCCGCCGGGCGGCCGATCGTGCGGATCAGGAACTCGCCCTGGGGCGAGATCGCGCGGGCGCGGTGGACGTCGTTCATGGCGCTCAGGTTAGCGCCGAGGCGGGACCCTCAGCCGCACGCGGCGCTCGTCCTTCCCCCGCCGCACGCGCAGCACGACCTCGTCCCCTGGCTGGCGCGTGAGGCGCCACCAGCTGTGGAAGTGCGCGTGGTGGCGCAAGGCGACGCCCTCGACGCCGAGGACGAGGTCGCCCTTGCGCAGACCCGCCTGGCGGGCGCGCTGGCCGAAGCGCGGGTCGGGCACGCCGCCCCAGTCGACGATGTAGCCGACCCGAAAGGCCAACCCCTGCGCGGGTAGCCCGAGGCGGGACCGCTCGGCCGGGCCGAGGTCGCGCCCGCCGAAGCCCGGCCGCGGCGAGAGGTCCCACTTGCTCGGTCGCCAGGAGAACTCGAGCGGGGTGCCGACCTTCCAGCCGGCGGCGAGCGCGAGGGTCGCCTCCACTTCGCGCCCCGCGCGCTCGACGCGCAGCGAGAGCCGGGCCGCTCCGCGCGGGAGCTCCTCCAGGACGGCGCTCAGGTCGAGGGCGCTCAGGAGGGGGCGCTCCGCGGCGCGCAGGAGCCGGTCGCCTGCCCGCAGCCCGGCGCGAGCGGCCGGCGAGTCGGAGCGGACGGCGGCGACCTGTCCCAGGGGCTCGCGCGCGAGGGTCAGCCCGATCCGCTCCGGCGGCGGCCAGCGCCAGACCTGGTCCGGGGTCCAGGTCCCGTCTGCGAGGCGCTGGTGGCGCTCGGCGTCGAACACGTAGTGGCAGTGGTAGCAAGCCAGGGGCTGCTTGCGGCGCTCCATTTTGGCGCGCCACACCGGCACGTCGTCGAGGGTCCGCCGCTTGGCGGCGGGGCGGGGGCGCGCGACGTGGGCCGCGGCGCTCTTGGCCGCGGCCTCGAGGAAGGTCACCAGCGAGCCCATGGAGAGGCGCGCGTCGGCCGAGCGGTGGTCCCGGCCGCCGTAGCGGTGCAGGACCCGCCCGTCGGGGTGCACGACGAGGACCGCGAAGGTCAGGTCGAAGTCGAAGGAGAAGGCGTCGAGGTCGACCCCGCGCAGGTCGGTGACCCGGACGCAGACGAAGGGCTGGGCGGCGCGCACGAAGGACTGAGGGGGACGGGCGACCTGCCCGTCGAAGGCCTTGCAGTCCTGTCAGGGGTCGCAGCGGAACACGACCAGGAGCGGCTTGCGCTCCTGGCGCGCCCGCGCCTGGGCCCGGGAGAGGTCGGTCTCCCAGGAGAAGCTCGCGTTGGGCCGATCGGAGCCCTCCTGCGGGCACACAGGGCCGATCCAGGCCAGGAGGAGCAGCAGGGCGAGGGGGACGTGGCGTCTCATGACGCAGACTCTGCGGCAGGTCGTCCGCGAGCGCGAGCCCCGGCCCAACTCATTTGCTTGTAGATACTTCTGCAACGGACTAATCTCTGCGTCGGCCGCGAAACCTCCCCCCGCCTCGCGCGTTGATAGAGCCACGACTCGCGCGCAGAGTCCTGTCCCCTGGAAGGAACGCATGACGACCTCTCCCTCCCAGCCCCGCGCCTTCGCCCGCGCTCTCCGCCTCGTCCCGGCGGTGGCCCTCGCCTGCGGCGCCGGCCTGATCGCCCTCGAGACCCACCGCGTCCAGGCTGGCCCCTCGGGCCGCAAGGGGACGAGCGAGGCCAAGGCCAAGCGCTCGGTCCCGGCCACCAAGGACGTGGTGCGCAAGATCGACGACCTGCTCGCGAGCAAGTGGCGCGAAGCCAAGGTCAACCCGGCGCGCCGCACGGACGACGCCGAGTTCCTGCGCCGGATCACCCTCGACCTGACCGGCTCGATCCCGAGCGAGGAGCTGACCCGGCGCTTCCTGGCGAGCAAGAAGCACGGCAAGCGCGGCGAGCTGATCGACGAGCTCCTGGCCAGCAAGGCCTACGGGCGCATGATGGCGCAGCGCTGGGCGATCCTGCTCGTGGGGCGCGAATACATGGCGCGTCAGCGCGGGGTCAAGGCCCTGGCCAAGCGGCTCCAGCAAGCGCGCAAGATGATGGGCTCCGGCGAGGACATGGAGGGCATGGAGGGCGGCTACGACCTCGACTCCGAGGTCCTGACCTTCAGCGAGTGGCTCGAGCGCAGCTTCGACGAGAACCGCCCCTTCGACGCGATCACGAGCGACCTGATCTCGGCCGAGGGCAAGACGATCGAGAACCCGGCGGTGCACTACATGCTCCGCTTCGCCCGCAACGGCAAGGCGCCCGAGGCGACCGGCCACGTGATGCGCGTGTTCCAGGGCCTCCAGATCCAGTGCGCCCAGTGCCACGACGACAAGTACGAGCCCGAGTGGACCCAGCGCGTGTTCTGGGGCGTGGCGGCCTTCTTCGCCCGCACCAGCGCCCGGCGCGTGCCCCCTCCCGGCATGACGCTGCGCGAGGCGCGCAAGAGCAAGAACAAGGTCCGCTACTACGGCTTCGAGATCTTCGACCGCCCCGCCGGTCAGATCCGGATCCCGGCGCCTCCCGGCGAGACCGGTCGCCTGGTGCTGCCCGAGTTCCTGACCGGCGACGTGATCTCGCCCTCCAACCAGGTCGACCGCCGCGAAGAGCTGGCCAAGATCATGACCAGCCGGGACAACCCCTACTTCGCCAAGGCGATCGTGAACCGGGTGTGGTCCTTCTTCTTCGAGCGCGGGATCATTAACCCCGTCGACGCGATCAACCAGACCGACTACGACCTCCCCGAGCTGATGGCGCTCCTCGAGCAGGACTTCCGCGACTCGGGCTACGACCTGCGCCGCCTGGTCGAGATCGTGGTCAAGACCCGCGCCTACGAGCTCAGCTCGGAGGGACGCGAGAAGGGCCGCGACGAGGCGATCGAGCTCTTCGCCCGCGCCCCCCTGCGCACCCTCTCGGCCGAGCAGCTCTTCTACTCCGTCGTCCAGGCGACCGGGATCGAGGACGTCGGCAACGGCAACCGCCGCGCCCGGCGCGTGCTGGAGCGGATGAAGTTCCAGATCCTGCGCCAGTTCCTCAAGACCTTCGGCACCGACGACGAGGACAGCGAAGAGCTCGAGGAGGGGACGATCCCCCAGGCCCTGATGCGGATCAACGGCAAGCTGACCAACGACGCCGTCCGCCCGCGCCCCGGGCACCCGGTCTACGACCGCCTGTTCCGGATGAAGCGGGCCAAGGACGTGATCGACACGATCTACCTGCGCGTGCTGAGCCGCTACCCGAGCGACGCCGAGCGGCGCAAGGTCAGCCGCTACCTCGGCCGCCCCGAGTCCAAGCGCGCCGCCGGCAAGGCGCAGGCCGTCGCCGACGTGTTCTGGGCGCTCCTCAACGGCACCGAGTTCAACCTCAACCACTAGCGATCAGGTCAGAGACTTCCATGAGCAAGCGCGATTGCTGTGAGCCCGGCCTCGACCGGCGCAACTTCCTCCGCCTCTCCCTCGGCGGCGCCCTCGGCCTCGGCCTCGGCGGCCTCCCCAGCCTCCCGCGGGCCTGGGCGGGCGAGACCAAGCAGAAGAAGGTCGGCGGCTTCGGCGCGGCCGAGCACGTCGTGATCCTGTGGCTGAACGGCGGCCCGAGCCAGATCGAGACCTTCGACCCCAAGCCGGGCCACAAGAACGGCGGCCCGACCAAGGCGATCAAGACGCGCGCCAAGGGGATCATGCTCCCCCACACCATGCCCCTGCTCGCCGAGCAAATGGACAAGGTGTGCCTGGTGCGCGGCATGTCGACCCGCGAGGGCAACCACCAGCGGGCGCGCTACTTCCTGCACACCGGCTACGTCCCCTCGGGCACGGTCCGCCACCCCGACATGGGCTCGCTGATCTGCCAGCAGAAGGCCGCCGAGGAGAGCGAGCTCCCGCCCTACATCTGCATCAACGGCGCGGCCGGCCCCGGCGCGGGCGCGCTGGGCGTGGCCCTCGCGCCCTTCACGATCAACGACCCGCTCAAGCCGGTCGAGAACCTCTCCTACGCCAGCGGCGTGGACGACGCGCGCTTCGAGCGCCGGCGGGAGCTGCTGGCCGACCTCGACGAGGAGTTCGCCAAGCGTCGCCAGGGCGCGGCGGAGGTCGAGGGTCACCGCCAGATCGTGGCCAAGGCCGACCGCATGATGCACTCGGCCAAGATCAAGGCCTTCGAGCTGGAGAGCGAGCCGCAGGCCCTGCGCCAGCGCTACGGCATGCACAAGTTCGGCCAGGGCTGCCTGATGGCGCGCCGCCTGATCGAGCAGGGGACCAAGGTGGTCGAGGTCCAGCTCAACGGCTGGGACACGCACCGCGACAACTTCACCCGCACCGCCCAGCTCTGCGGTCAGCTCGACCAGGGCTTCGCCGGGCTGCTCGCCGACCTCGCCGAGCGGAGCCTGCTCGAAAAGACCCTCGTGGTCTGCATGGGCGAGTTCGGCCGCACCGCGCGGATCAACGCCAACGAGGGGCGCGACCACAACGCCAAGGCCTGGAGCCTGGCCCTGGCCGGCGGCCCGATCCGCGGCGCCCACGTCGTGGGGCGGACCTCCGAGGACGGCACGACCGTCGTCGAGCGCCCGCTCAACGCCCAGGACATCATGGCGAGCATTGGCCACGCGGTCGGGATCGATAAGGACCACGTCAACTACACCAAGAACGGTCGCCCGATCTCGGTCGTGGACGAGAAGGGGAAGCTGGTCCCGGAGCTCTTCGCCTAGCGCAGGCGATTGGTGCGCCGAAGACGCGAGCTGAAAGGGGGAGCTGTCGCTCGTGCGACAGCTCCTTTGCGTTCCGGAGATTGAACGGAGAAAACTGGAAAACTGGAAAGCGAGCTGCTGCTTTCGAGTTTTCCAGTTTTCTCCGTTCCACACTCGCACTGGAGGG
>CALDQK010000801.1 GCA_937911525.1 uncultured bacterium | reverse complement strand
CCGGGCGATCTCTGGCCGCCCCGACGCGGCGTGGACCCGCGCCCGCTCGAGCCAGGTGGCGTGGCCGATCTCCGGGCTCGTCCCCTCCAGGAGCAGGCGATCGAGCCAAGTCGCAGCCCGCTCCAGCCGCCCCAGCGCTCGCTCCGCCGCCGCCGCGCGCAGCCAGAGTCGCTCGATCTCGGCCCGCGCCGGCGCTTCGCTCAGGGCCGCCCGCACCGCCTCGAGCTCGCGACGGGCCCAGCTGCGGACGTCGTGCTGGCGCGCGGGTTTCGGTGTCGGCGCCTCAGGCGAGGCCGAAGCGAGGCTCGGAGTCCCGGTTGGCGTCGGCGTGGGCGACTGCCCCCCGCTCGCGCTCCTGGAGTCCTGCGCGCGCGTCGCCCACGCCACCCCACCTGCCGCCGATGCCCCGAGGAGGACGATCAGCAGCCCGTAGAGCGGCACCCGCCCCTGGGCGCGCGCTGCGCCCTCGGCCTGGCGCAGCTCCTGCAGCGCCGCGCCCAGGGCCGCGGCGCTCGGGTAGCGCTCGCTCGGCCGCTTCTCCAGGCAGCGGAGCACGACCGCCTCCAAGCGGGGATCCAGCTCCTCTCCTCGCACCTCCCCCAGCGGGCGGGGTGGCTGGTTCAGCACCCGGGCCAGGGTGTCGAGCAGGCTGGCGCCTGCGCAGGGCGGGGCCCCGGTCAGGAGCTGATAGAGGGTCGCCCCCAGGCCGTAGACGTCCGTCCAGGGACCGACCTCGCCCCCGCTCCCGGCCTGCTCGGGGGCCATCATCGCGGGGGTCCCGACCACCTGCCCGGTCTGGGTCAGCTGCTGGCTGGCGTCCAGGCGGCGCGCCAGGCCGAAGTCGGTCAGGACCGCGCGCTCGCCTGCGCGCAGGAGCACGTTGGCGGGCTTGATGTCGCGGTGCAGCACGCCGACGGCGTGGGCGGCAGCGGTCGCCTCGCACAGCTCTCCCAGCAGCCGCAGCGCGCGCTCGGGCTGCATGGGCCCTTCCTCGCGCAGTCGCCGCTCGAGGTCGACGCCCTCGATCAGCTCCAGGGCCACGTAGTGCGTCCCCGCCGACGCGCCTGCGTCCAGGACCCGGACCACGTGCGGATGCTCGATCCGCGCCAAGGCCTCCGCCTCCCGCCGAAAGCGGATCAGCGACGCCTCGTCGAGGAAGGCGCCCTGCTCGAGGACCTTGAGCGCCACGCGGCCCGCCGGCCCCTCCGCCGCGTAGACCGTGCCCATTCCGCCGCGGCCCAGCTCGCGCACGAGCCGGCAAGGCCCTAGCCGCCGGGCCTCAGGCA
>CALDQK010000800.1 GCA_937911525.1 uncultured bacterium | reverse complement strand
GCAAGCGGCTTCGCGGGCCCAAAGATGGGGGTCTGGGGGGCGCAGCCCCCCAGGAGATACTGGGTCTGGGGGGCGCAGCCCCCCAGAAAATACTGCCAGAGGTGGGATTCGAACCCACACGCCCGAAGGCAGGGGTTTTTGAAACCCCCGAGTCTGCCATTCCTCCACTCTGGCCTGGCGGGGCTGAGTCTACCCCAGCTTCGGTCTCCGTCTATGCGACGGCGGGAGCCGCTTCGGCCGGCGGCCCCGAGGGGCCTTCAGGAGGGCTGTCGGGGCTCGCGGGCGGCTGGCCCTGCTTGGGGTTGAGCAGGAAGTAGGCGAGCACGCCCAGCACGAGCAGGCCGCCGGCGGTTGGGCCGAAGGCGCGGGCCAGGCTGGGGCCGTAGTTCTCGGGCTTGATCCAGTCGACGAGGGTCGAACTGATCAGGAGCGCGAAGCCGTTCAGGCCCTTGACCACGAAGTTGAACACCCCGAAGTACATCGAGGTGAAGCCCTCGCCGCGCTCGCGGGCGCACTCGGTCACGGCTTCGCCCTCGAGGCCCAGGATCGTGGCTGCCATGGGGCCGCCGGCCGCGAAGAGGAGGAAGGCCGTCTGCATGGGGCTGCCGACGATCCCCTGGCCGAGGAAGGCGGTCCCGGCGTAGACCGCGCCGAGGCCGATGGAGGCGACCACGACGCTCTTCTCCCAGCCGAAGCGGCGCGAGAGGAAGGGCACGCCGACGAAGGCCAGCAGGGCCGTGCCGAGGAAGCAGGCCAGGACCAGGCTGTTGTCGCGCACGGGCCGGCCGCTGCCGAGCACGTGCTCGACGATGAACACCGTCCCGGTGGTCAGGACCGTGAACGACATCTGGCTGGCGGCGAAGAGGAAGAGGGTCGCCAGGAAGCGGCGGTGCTTGAGGGCCGCGAAGAAGCCCGAGAGCAGGCCGGCCTCCTCGTCCTTGCGCTCCTCGGCGG
This sequence comes from uncultured bacterium, assembly GCA_937911525.1. GTDB lineage: Bacteria > Planctomycetota > J058 > J058 > J058 > NORP233. Next base: position 3,206 of record CALDQK010000800.1, on the reverse strand, counting down.
CATCGCTGGGCGCTGCGGACACCGGCCCCGCGGCGGGCTGGGCGAAGAAGGGGAGGATCATCATGATCCCGGCGGGGATCGCGAAGATCACGGCCGCCTGGGTGAAACCGTAGGCGTCGATCGCGGGGCCCGAGGCCACCGAGCCGATGGCGGTGGCGCCCAGCATGCCGACGCCGAGCAGGTTGCTGAGGCGGCGGCGCTGATCGGGGTTCTCCGCGTAGTCGTCGATCAGGCTCCAGTAGGGGATCGCGTAGAAGGTGTAGCCGACGAAGAACACGAACATGCCGATGACGAGGAGCATCCAGCGCAGGCTGAGCCCCATCTGCAGCCCCGCCAGGAACGAGATCACCATGCCGGCCGGCGGGACGAGGAAGGCGAACCAGAGCAGCTTGCGCCGCTCGTGCCCGCGCTTCTTCCACACGTCGCTGATCTGGCCCGCGATGGGGTCGGTGACCCCGTCGAAGAGCCGGAACGCGAGGAGGATCACGCCGATCATGAACACGTCGACCAGGGGCTCGAGGCGTCCCGAGCCGCGGATCGTCATGTCCCAGGTCGCGGCCAGGTTCGCGCCGACCGCGCCGCCGAGGCTCGCGCCCGCCGCGCCGACTTCGCTCAACCCGACCACCGGCTTCTCGCTGTAGCGAATGATCCAGGTGAAGAAGAAGCGGAGGAGGGTCATCAGACCGACCTGGCCGCAGAGGAAGAGCAGGTAGCGGGGGAAATTCACGGGCGGGGAATCTAAACCGAGGGACCTCGCGTCGCCTCAAGAAGGCGTCTCGGCTGTGTAAGGGATTGGCTCCAATGGGCTTGTGGGGCCCGTCTCCTCCCGGACATCGAAGCGGATCCGGGCCTTGCTCGTCTCACGACGGCGAGACGAAGGGGCGTGGGGTATCGTGCCTGATTCCAAGATGAACGTGCTTCTGATCGATGACGACCCAGGGATCCGCAAGCTGCTGAGCCGCGAGCTCGGCCGGCGGGGCCTCTCGGTCACGACCGCCGCCAGCGGGGACGAGGGCCTCGAGCTCCTCGACCGGCAAGCCTTCTCCGTCGCCGTGTGCGACGTGAAGATGAAGGGGATCGACGGGCTGGAGGTCCTGCGGCGGATCAAGGAGCGCGACCCGGACACGACCGAAGTCATCATGCTGACCGGTCACGGCACGATCGAGACCGCGATCGAGGCCATGAAGACCGGGGCCTATCACTACCTGACCAAGCCCGTGAAGGTGGCCGAGCTGGCCGCTCTGGTCTCGAGCGCCGCCGAGCGGGCTCAGATTCGGCGCGACAACGTCCTGCTCCGGCGCGAGGTCAACAGCCAGCGGCTGCGGACGCCCGAGGGCCGGCCGGTCGGACCCAACGGGCCCTCGCTGGTGCTCGGCGAGTCCAAGGCCTGGAAGCAGGTCTGGAACGTCGTCGGCAAGGTCGGCCCGACCGACAGCACGGTCCTGGTGCTCGGCAAGAGCGGCACCGGCAAGGAGATGGTGGCCCGCGAGATCCACCACATCAGCGCCCGCGCGACGCGCCCCTTCGTGGCGGTCAACTGCGCGAGCGTCTCGGCCTCGCTGCTCGAGAGCGAGCTCTTCGGCCACGAGGCCGGCGCCTTCACCTCGGCCCAGAAGCGCCGGCGCGGCCTGTTCGAGCTGGCCCACGGCGGGACGCTCTTCCTGGACGAGATCGGCGAGACGAGCGTCGAGTTCCAGGCCAACCTGCTGCGCGTGATCGAGACCGGCGAGTATCGCCGGGTCGGCGGCGACGTCTCGCTGGTGGCCGACGTGCGCCTGATCGCGGCCACCAACCGCAAGCTCAAGGAGGAGGTCGAGAACGGCAACTTCCGCGAGGACCTCTTCTATCGGCTCAACGTGCTCAACGTCGAGCTGCCCGAGCTGCGCGAGCGCTTCGGCGACGTCGAGATCCTGGCCCGCCACTTCCTCGAGGAGATGGCGCCGGGCAAGCGCCTCAGCGACGAGGCGCTCCAGCTCCTCTCGCGCTACCCCTGGCCGGGCAACGTGCGCGAGCTGCGCAACGTGATCGAGCGGATGTCGATCCTGGCCGAGGGCCCGAGCCTGGTCCCCGAGGATGTCCCCGCCGACGTCCGCGAGGGGGCCGAGATGAACATGACCCCCGCGGGCGGCGTGGCCGCCCCGAACCTGGGGGAAGACGACGTCCCCCCTCCCTTGAGCGAGGTCGAGCGGCGCCACATCGAGGACGTCCTCCGCTTCACGGGGGGCAACAAGGCGCGCGCGGCGCGGATCCTCGGGATCACTGCCGCGACCCTTTACAACAAGCTCAAGATCTACAAGGCGCAGGACGCCGAGGGCAGTGGCGGGGGGGGCAAGCGCAAGTCCCCTCCCCGAAGGCCGGCTCGCTCGAAGGCTTGACGGTCTCCCGATCGGATTCCTAACACCCCTCAAAAATCCATAGACCCTGCGGGACCGATCTCGGGCTTTAGCGGCTGGCCTGGCGGTTGCTTAGTAAATGGCGTGGCCATGACCGCCCGAACTTCGCGCTTCCCTGCCCTGCTGGCTCCCGCCCTGCTTTTGGCTCCCGCCCTCCTGGTCGCCGCAGGACTGCTCGGCTGCTCGAGCACGCCGGATCCGGTGTCGGTCGAGGGCCCCGAGTTGACGGGCGAGCTGACCGTGATCGTGTGGAGCGAGGAGCTCCAGGGCCCTGTCGCGGCCCGCGGCACGGTCACCCCCGAGAGCGGGAGCGAGGTCCTGCCCTTCGACACGAAGCAGGACCCCGCCAACGGGCGGACCCTGACCCTGACCCCAGGCCGCTACTCGGTCGTGGTCAGCCACCGCTACCTCGGCACCGGCGCCCTGCAGCCCGTCACGGGCGAGCAGGTGCTCTACGTCGAGCCCGGCGCCCAGCACCGCGTCACCGTGGTCGCCGAGGACAAGGGCGAGATCGGCTGGCGAAGACCCACCCAACACACGAACGCGTCGGTTCCCCCTCTGCCCCTGGAACCGTCGTCAGGCTGAGGCACACACCGGCGAGGAAGCCCCTCGCCGGTGTTGCTTCTTTTCTGGGGGGCTGCGCCCCCCCAGACCCCCATCCTTGGGCCCGCGAAGCCGCTTGCGTTTCGCCTTCGTCGCCGGGGTGGGTTGGGTGGCGGAAGGGGCGCTCGGGGAGCGGGGGCCGCTTGGCTTGGCGTGGGGGCCCGGATCTACGCGTAGCGACGAAGTCGAACCGAGCGCGTTTCGCTCTGA
>CALDQK010000799.1 GCA_937911525.1 uncultured bacterium | reverse complement strand
CACGTCAGCGAGCAGCTCGAGGGCGGCCGGCTGCTGCGGCCGCGCGCGCGCTACGTGGGTCCCGAGCCGGAGCACGCCGCTTGAGCGGCCTCGAGCTCGCGGGGCTGGCCGGCGCGGTCTACGTCACGGCCACCCTCTCGGCGGTGGTCGGCATGGCGGGCGGCATGACCCTGCTGGCGGTCATGCTGCAGGTCCTCGACCCCCTCGTGGTCCTCCCGCTCCACGGCGCGGTCCAGCTGGTCAGCAACGCCTCCCGCACGCTCGTCCAGCGGCGCCACGTCGAGTGGGGGGTCGCCGCCCGCTTCGGGCTCCTGCTCTTGCCGGCGGGCGCCCTCGGGCTGGCGCTGGCCCACGCCCTCCCGCGCGGGTTGCTGCGCGGCGCGATCGGGGCGCTGGTGATCGTGTTCACGCTGCAGCTCTGGCGTCGCGTCGCGAGCGCCTCGGCGCCGGAGCCGGAGCCGGCGCCCGAGCCGGAGCTCCTGCTCGCCGAGCCGCTGCTGGCGAGGGCCCCCGCCGCCCTGAGGCGCCCGTCCGAGCTGACCTCGGCCGGGTCCGGCGCGAGCTGGCTGCAGGAGCCGCCGCGCGCCCGAGCGCCGGCGCTCGAGCCCGCAGCGCCGGAGGGGAAGGTCAGCCCCTATCGCTTCGTGCTCCTCGGCGGCGCCGCCGGGGCCCTCAACACGAGCGTCGGCGCCACGGGTCCGCTGATCGCTCCCTTCTTCGTCGACCTCGGCCTCGAGCGGCGCGGGGTGATCGGCACCAAGGCTGCCTGCCAGAGCCTGGGGCACTTCGCCAAGCTCCTCGTGTTCGGCGCGGCGGGCTTCGCCTTCGCTCCCTACCTGCCAGCGCTCGGGCTCTTCGCCCTGGCGGCCGTGGCCGGCACCTGGACCGGCAGCCGCCTGCTGGATCGCCTCAGCGAGGGCTGGTTCACCCGCCTCTACCTGAGCGTGCTCTTCCTGCTCGGCGCGCGGCTCCTGCTGCGTGAAGTGCTTGGCTGAAGGAGCCTCCTCCCTCACCCTGCGGGCCCGTCGCGCCGAGCGAGTAGCCTGGGCAGCCCCTCTCGCGAGGGGAGCAAGGAGACCGCGTGGATTTGGACGAGTTCGTCAAGCAAGCCAAGGAGCGCAACCCGCACGAGCCCGAGTTCCAGCAGGCCGTAGAGGAGTTCGCCTCGAGCCTCGCGCCCGCGCTCGAGCGTCACCCCGAGTTCTGCCAGCACCGGATCCTCGAGCGCGTGGTCGAGCCCGAGCGCATGATCCAGTTCCGCGTCACCTGGCTCGACGATCAAGAGCAAGTCCAGGTCAACCGCGGCTGGCGCGTGCAGTTCAACTGCGCGATCGGCCCCTACAAGGGCGGCCTGCGCTTCCACCCGACCGTGAACCTGAGCGTGCTCAAGTTCCTGGGCTTCGAGCAGATCTTCAAGAACGCGCTGACCACGCTGCCCCTCGGCGGGGGCAAGGGCGGCTCGGACTTCGACCCCAAGGGGCGGAGCGACTTCGAGGTGATGCGCTTCTGCCAGGCCTTCATGCTCGAGCTGGCTCGACACGTGGGCGAGGACACCGACGTGCCCGCGGGGGATATCGGCGTCGGCGCGCGCGAGATCGGCTACCTCTACGGCATGTATCGCAAGCTGACCAACCGCGTGACGGGGGTCCTCACGGGCAAGGGGATCACCTGGGGCGGGAGCAACATTCGCCCGGAGGCCACCGGCTACGGGGCCGTCTACTTCGCCCTGCACGCCCTCGCCGATCAGGGGGAGGACCTCGAGGGGAAGGTGGCGCTGATCTCGGGCTCGGGGAACGTAGCGATCTACGCGGCGGAGAAGGTGCTCCAGAGCGGGGGGAAGGTGCTGACGCTCTCCGACAGCAGCGGCTGGATCCACGCGCCGGAGGGGCTGGTCGCCGATCAGCTGGCCGAGCTCAAGCAGCTCAAGTTCGAGGAGCGCGGGCGCCTGAGCGAGTTCGCCGAGGCGCACCAGGGGGTGAGCTACAGCGAAGAGGGCAAGGTGTGGCAGGTCGAGGGCGCCCAGCTGGCCTTCCCCTGCGCGACCCACAACGAGCTCGAGGAGGCCGACGCGCGAGACCTGATCGCCAACGGGGTCGGCTACGTGATCGAGGGCGCGAACATGCCCTGCACCGCCGACGCCGTCCACGCTCTGCAGGACGCGGGCGTGACCTTTGGGCCGGGCAAGGCGGCCAACGCGGGCGGGGTCGCGACCTCGGGGCTCGAGATGGCGCAGAACTCGCAGCGCACCTCGTGGAGCCGCCAGGAGGTCGACCAGCGCTTGCACTCGATCATGGAGAACATCTACCGCAACTGCGCCGACACGGCAGAGCGCTACGGCAAGCCCGGAGATCTGGCGGCAGGCGCGAACATCGCAGGGTTCGTCAAGGTCGCGACCGCCATGATCGAGCAGGGGATCGTCTAGCGCGCGGCGAGGGCTCGTCGCTCCGCCCGGGCGATGGGTGTCGGGCGCGCTCGCTGCGGTCGGACCCATCGCCTAGGATCCTGCCCATGAGCGGCCCTTCCCATGTGAGCCCCGATGGCCTCGACCTGAGCGACCCCCTCGCCCAGCGGGCGGAGCTCGCGGACCTCGCGCGCCAGGTGGCAGGCCTGGTCGAGCTGGACCGCCTGACCGGGGTCCTCGCCAGCCCCGTCCCCGGCCCGCCGCCGGCTGCCAGCGCCGCTCGCCAGCTCCCTCGCAGCGAGGAGCCCCTGCCTGCATGGCGCCAGCGGGGCGCAGCGCAGCCTTCCCCGCAGGCCAGGCCGAGGGATCGTGGGCGCTCGCGGCGAGAGGCCGCCCCTCCCAGGCCCCAGGCCAAGCCTGCTCCCGCGCCCGCCCCCGCCGTGGCTCGCGCGAGGCCGGCCCCTGGCGCTCCAAGCCTCTCCCAGCAGCGGGTCCTCAACGAGGGCCACCTGCACGCCCTCGCCAACCGCATGCACGGCTGCACGCGGTGTCGGCTCTCGGAGAGCCGGACCAACCTCGTGTTCGGGCAGGGCGACGCCGCCGCCGAGCTGGTGTTCGTGGGCGAGGGCCCGGGCTACCACGAGGACATGCAGGGCATGGCCTTCGTAGGCCCTTCGGGCGCGCTGCTCACCAAGATGATCAACGCCATGGGCTACCTCCGCGAGGAGGTGTTCATTTGCAACGTGGTCAAGTGCCGCCCGCCCCGGAACCGCAACCCGCAACCCGACGAAATGGGCACCTGCGTCCCCTTCTTGCGTGAGCAGCTCGAGATCATTCGTCCGCGCGCGATCTGCGCCCTGGGTCGCACGGCCGCGATCGGGCTGGGGCTGATCGGCCCCGACGCCTCGCTCGGGCGGAGCCGCGGTCGCCTGCACGAGTGGAACGGCGTACCGACCGTGCTGACCTACCACCCCGCCTACCTGCTCCGCTCGCCTGACGAGAAGCGGAAGGCGTGGCAGGACTTGCAGCTCTTGTTCCCGCTCCTGGAGCGGCGCCGGCCCAAGCCGATCAAGCCCGACGAGACCGAGCGCCGCTGAGTCTCGCTGCGCGATTTTCTGGCTTCGCGGCGTGAGGCTCGACCTCGCTCAGGGTCGAAAGACCACCACCGCGCGCATGGTGGAGGACATCGGTACGAACGCTCAGGCTCGAAACCCACTGCCTGGGGGCCTTCTGGCCTCTTCAGCGCCTTGACAGGGTTCCTGACGTGGCCTACAATCCGCCGCCACTGGCGCTATTTCCTTTAGCACCAAAGACTTACTTGCTCGCGCTGGCGGGCGGGTCTAGCTATGGGGCAGCTCTTGGCGTTGCGCGGAGGCGCGGTCTTCGAGGGTTGAGCGACCGGTTGAACACACCCTGAGGAGGGGGGGCTCTCCATATGGCTTCGGTGTGGGGTATCGACATCGGCAAGGCAGCCCTGAAGGCTGTCAAGCTGCGCAAGACGGGCGAGGGGCTCGAGATCCAAGCGATCGAATACATCCCCTATCCCGTCGAAGAAGATGAGGACGAGCGGCAGGAGCACGTCAACGACGCGATCCGCAGCTTCCTCACCAAGCACAAGCTGCGCGGCGAGCAGATCGTGGTGGGCATTCCTGGCCTCCACGCCTTCTCCCGCTTCATCAATCTGCCGCCCGTCGACAAGAGCAAGCTCTCGATGATGGTGCGCATGGAGGCGCAGCAGCAGATTCCCTTCCCGATCAATGAGGTCAACTGGGACTTCACCAAGATCGAGCGGGACTACGAGCCGGGCGAAGAGGTCGAGATCGGCATCTTCGCGACCCGCTCGGAGCTGATCGACGGCTTCCTCGGTGACTTGAAGGAGGCGGGCCTCCACCCCGACACGATCACGATCGCGCCGCTCGCGGTCTACAACTTCGTGCGGACCAACACCGAGGACAAGGAGGGCGGCACCGTCATCCTCGACATCGGCGCCGAGCACACCGACCTCGTGATCATTGACGGTGAGCGCTTCTGGATCCGCAACCTGCGGATCGCCGGCAACGACATCACCAAGGCCCTCGCCGATCGCTTCAAGATCCCCTTCGCCGAGGCGGAGAAGCTCAAGAAGCAGAGCAGCAAGAGCCAGCAGGCCAAGAAGATCTTCTCGGCCATGGAGTCGACCCTCAAGGACCTCGTCGGCGAGATCCACCGCTCGGTCGGCTTCTTCAAGAGCCAGGCCGACGACCTCGACGTCAAGCGCATGGTGCTGATGGGTGACGGCGCGCGCCTGCGCAACCTGCCCAAGTTCTTCAAGCAGCAGCTCAAGTTCGACGTCAAGCGCGTCAGCTCGCTGGCCGAGGACACCTTCCTGATCGAGGAAGAGGTCGACCTCGACACGCTCAAGAACCACCTGCTCGGCTTCGGCGTGGCCCTCGGCCTCGCGGTCCAGGGCGCGGGCGAGGCGCCTTGCGGGATCAACCTCTCGCCTCAGCAGCTGCAGGTGCAGTCGAAGCTGAAGAAGAAGCTCCCGCTGGCGCTCGTGACCATGATCCTCTCCTGGGCGGCGCTCGGTCTGAGCTACGCCCACTGGACCCGGATCAAGAAGAAGGTCTACAAGACCGCCAAGGGCATGAGCGACGTCGGCTCCTGGCAGCAGACCCAGGACGACGCGACGAAGGCCAAGGAGCAGATCCCGCCGCTCGAGAAGCGCGTCAAGCAGCTGGCCGAGATCGGTAAGGGCCGGACCATGGTGGCCCAGCTGATCGACCAGGTGCGCGGGGTCCTGCCGGCGACCAACGACGAGCTGCCCAAGCTCGACGACGACACGCGCAAGAAGGAGGTCCCCGCCCAGCGGCAGAGCTGGGAGCAGCTCCTCCGCGACAACAAGACCAACCTCAAGAAGATGTGGATCCTCGACTGGTCCTTGCGCCGCAAGGACATCCAGGGCGAGGGGCCCAAGCCCTACGAGTGCACCATGCGGATCGCCATGGCGCAGGGCGACCGGGAGGCGGTCGAGATCCGCAACCAGATCCGCGACGACTTCGTCGAGCCGCTCAAGCGGCGCCTGGGTGACGCGCCCTTCTTCGTGCGCAACCCGGAGAAGACCTGGCCCGAGGGATACGGCGACGCCTTCCTCAGCCAGACCGAAGAGATCTACCAGCTCGACCCCGACGCCCGCACGGAGAGCCGCAAGAGCTTCCCCGCGGTCATGGTGACGGTGCGCTTCGAGCTGGGAATGCCCAAGCCCAAGCCCAAGCCCAAGGCCGAAGAGCCCGCCCAGGAGGGCGGCGACGAAGGGGGGGACGAGTAATGGCGGACCTCGATCCGAAAGAGCTAGCCCAGCGCAACGTCCCGCTGATCGTGATCTACGTCCTGGCCTTGCTGCCGCTGCCGATCTGGTTCGTGGTCGTGCAGGGGGGGCTCAAGGAGGGCAAGAAGGACTCGGTCGCCGACGCGCTCAAGAAGCTCAAGCAGAAGCAGCGGACGATTCAGCAGTTCTCGAAGCGGGTCAAGAGCAACGACCCCGAGCTCTTCAGCCCCCACCACGTGCAGGCCTTCAACGACCGCGCGGCCGAGCTGAAGAAGCAGATCACCCAGCTCGAGGACGCGATCCGCGAGCGGGACAAGACCCTCGAGCAGTGGTTCGACGATCCGCAGTTCAGCGGCCTCAAGGAGGGTCAGCTCCCTGACCCCGCTGACTACGCCCAGTACTGGAAGTCCAAGGCCATCCCTCAGATGGTCGAGAGCTACGGCGACCTGGTCAAGCCGCCCGAGGAGGACGGTGATCCTTACCTCTACGCCAGCCAGCCGGTCAAGGACACGATGAAGCGCGATCAGAAGCGCTACTGGGCCCAGAAGTACATCCTCGAGGGGATCCGCAAGGGCGCCAAGCACGAGACCGTGATCGACGGCAAGCCCGGCAAGGCTCGCTTGGCCAGCGCGATCTCGTTCGCCAGCGACCGGGGCAACAGCAACAGCAACGACGAGAAGCCGATCGTGAGCTCTTTCCGGGCGCAGGTCGAGCTGCGCTGCTCGTTCCGCGACGTGAGCACGATCTGCCGCGAGATCCTGGCGCAGCCGATCCCGATGCAGATCCTGGGGCTCGAGGTGAGCAAGCACCCCTTCCGCTTCGAGGACCGCACCCTGCAGCTGACCGTGGACGGCTCGGAGAAGGCCTTCCTGGACAGCAACTACTCGATCAAGCTCGACAACTTCAGCGACTTCAAGGGCGACGATAAGCTCGAGGAGTACATCCCTGAGCCCCCGGTGCGGGTCCAGCTCGAGGTCGAGATCCTCGACTTCGACCTGCCGCCCAAGGCCGAAGCAAAGGCTGAGGAGGAGTAGCCATGGCTGACCCCAAGGAGATCGCCCTCGATCACTTCGAGAAGGTGCTGCTCGCCGTGGCCGCGGCCCTGCTGGCCCTGGTCGGCGTCGGCTCGGTCGGCGAGCCCGACGAGCTGAAGAAGGCCCAGGGCCTGAACAAGGACGCCAACAAGGTCAAGAGCTTCATGTCGAGCTCGAAGCCGCAGCTGGAGGGGCTGCCCTCGGCCGTCAAGGAGCTGAACCGCAACCTCGACAGCAACGAGGTGCCCAACATCGACTCCTTGCCGGGCTGGGTCAGCTACCGCCGCCCGGGCGTGCTGGCGCGCTACAAGAAGGAGAAGCCCAAGGAGAAGGCGTCCCACGCGCCGCCGATCGACGTCAAGGGCGACGCGGGCGAGCGCGGCAAGATCGTCGTCAGCTGGGGCCTCTCGCAGGGCAACCAGTACGTGGTGGTCACCGAGTTCCACGTCCAGCGTCGCGAAGGCGAGAACGGCGAGTGGAAGACGATCGCCAACCTGCGCGGCGGCGAGACCAGCTATGAGGACAAGGACCTCAAGTCGCGCAAGACCTACTTCTATCGGGTGCTCTCGATCGCCGAGATCGACCAGGAGAGCCCGACGGTGCGCAACCAGAAGCTGACCCTCGACGCGAGCGAGGCGGAGAAGTCCAGCTCCTCGGTGGGTCCCTTCAAGACCGCGCGCGACGTCTACGTGATCCCCAGCAACGTGACCCCCGTCACCCAGGAGATGCTGATCAAGGACCGCAACGCCAAGGCGCGGGCCTACGTCTACGTCTACAAGTGGGACGCGGCGAGCAACCAGTTCCTCAAGAAGGGCTTCGCGGCCGAGCAGGGGGCGACGATCGGGAGCAAGGACCCGGTCAAGATGCGCATCGACGGCGACCGGCGCGAGATCGACTTCAACACCGGCGCGGTGCTCGAGGACTGCAAGGAGGAGACCCGCCCCGGCAAGTTCGGTCAGCAGACCAAGGTCGGCGTGATCGTGATCAAGTGGCCGGACGGCTCGACCGAAGAGGCCACCACCCAGGACGACGAGCCGGGCAAGGGCGGCGAGTAGCTCCTCGCGCTCACCCTTCGACCTCGAGAGGCCCGCGCCCATGGCGCGGGCCTCTTGCGTTGCGGGCCTCTCGCCCAGATCGGCAGGAGCCGGTGCAAGTCGGCTCGCTTGACATGTGAAGCGCGCCTGCGAAGCAGCGCCGCTAAGTGCTGCGCGCGCTCGGCTGCGCTCGGCGCGGCGTTCGCGCATTCGGCTTCCTGCACCGGGCGACGAAGGAGGCGCCGTGGAAGAGCGGAGCATGGTTCGACTCGCCCTGGAACACTTCGAGAAGCCGCTGCTGGGGGCGGCGATCCTCTGCGCGCTGGGAGGCGTGCTCGGCTTCAGCCAGTCACCGCCGCTCCTCGACGACGTCGAGGGCCTCGAGGCAGACTCGGACCTCGTCGTGCACTTCATGCAGAACGCGCGGGCCGAGCTGAGCCCCGTGCCCGACATGCCGGCGCGCCTCGAGGAGCAGCTCGACCCAGGGGCGGTTCAGCCGCTCGAGCCCTTCCCGCGCTGGACCTCGCACCGCCGCCCAGGCGTCTTGATCCGCACGAGCCCCACCCCGGTCCCGCCCGCCGCGGCGCACGCGCCCGCCCAGCTGGCGGCCCCCGAGGTGCGGCGCGGGGAGGTCCGGCTGAGCTGGACGCTCCCCGAGTCGACGCCGGGGGTCCTCGATCGGACCCAGCTCGAGCTGTGGCGGCTGGTCGAGGGCGAGGAGTGGCAGCTGCGGGCCCGGCTCGGACTGGACGAGACGCGCTTCCGCGACGACGAGGTCCGCTGGGGTCACCGCTACTCCTACCAGCTCCGCTCGCGCGCCGAGCTGACCCCCCAGGTGGCGCGCGACTGGCCCAAGCTGCTGACGCCTGCGCTGGCCGAGGTCCGCAGCAAGGCCAGCGAAGCGGTCGAGCCGCAGGCCGAGGTCCTGATCGAGGTCAACAGCGTCACGGTCCACGACCCGATCCGTCAGCCAAAGGGGGTCGACACGGCCTACCTCTACGTCCACCGCTGGGACGCGGCCAAGGGAGCCTTTACGCGCCGCGGCATGCTGGTCGAGGTCGGGCAGCCGATCGGCCAGACCGGGGCCACCCTGGCGGGGGTCGAGGTCGGCGAGCGACCCCACCCCCGCGACGGCCATCTCCAGCGGGTGCAGCGAGCGCGCATCGCCTGGCCCAAGATCGGCGAGTGGAGCGTGAGCGACCTCGACCCGCCGGTCACGGAGCGTTAAGTCCATGTGTGCCAGTCGCTTGCAGTGTCGCCCCCCTGTCACCGTCAGGTCATCGCAAACGGGGTCGGTGAATCGCTGTAAGCGGTTGGCCCATATGGGTTGAGTTGATACTATGCGCCGCCATATCGGCTAAGCCAGGTTCGCGCGCCTGATCAATCGCCGACGTCTCCGGCTCCAGAGGATTCCCGATGCAGCTCTCGCAGCAGCTTCCGCACATGCGGGCCCGTGGCCTCCGCACCCTCGCCCTCGCCGTCCTTCCGCTCAGTCTCGCGGCTTGCGCCAGCGAGCCTGCCGAGCGTGAGGGCGAGCGCGAGCCCGAGGTTGCCAAGGCGCCCGCAGCACCTCAGCCCGTCCGTCAGGACGACTCGCAGGAGGAGGCCCAGCAGCCTCAGCCCCGCGAGCGGACCCCCGAGGAGCGGCCGATGGCGCCGCCCGAGGACGGGGGCCCCCTCGGCGACTTCGAGCGCGAGCGCAGCCTGCAGGAGCAGGAGCGCAAGGCGCTGGCCGAGAACTACTACAAGACGGGCGCGAACCTGTTCCGCGAGCTGCGCTATCGCGAGGCCGCCGCGAACCTGAACCGCGCCGTCGCCCTCGACCCCAACAACGACACCGCGCGTGAGCTGCGTGATCGTTGCATGTGGATCCTGGGTGACCGCCGCGCCGAGTATCGCGACGCGGTGCGGACCATGGTCCAGGAGCGCCTGGCCCGGATCGACCAGGCTCGCGTGGAGATGGAGCGGATCTTCCACGAGGGCGAAATGCTCATGAAGCGCCAGCGCTACGACCGCGCGCAGGAGCGCTTCCAGCGCGTGCTCGAGGCGATTCGCTGGTTCCCCTACGACATCGACCGCGACGGCCTGCGCGGCAAGGCTCGCGCCCGGATCGCCGAGGCTCGCCGCCTCGCCGAGGAGCAGGAGCGCCGCCGGCTGCAGATGCTACAGGAGGCCGCGCGTCAGGCCGCCGAGCACGAGAAGGCCCGCACCCGCCGCTTCCGCGAGTCGACCCTCAAATCGCTCTACGAGGACGCCCGCGAGGCCATGAAGGTCGGTCGCCACGACAAGGTGATCCGCCTCTGCGACGACATCCTGCGCCAGAACCCCGGCCACACCGACGCGGCGGATCTGCGCAAGCTGGCTCAGCAGGAGAAGCTGCGTAAGGACCGCCTGACCAGCTACCGCGACAAGGTCGAGGCCTGGCGCCGCCAGCTCGAGTGGGTCGACGCGACCGCCGTCCCCTACCAGAAGATCTTCCGCTTCCCGGACCGTCAGCGCTGGCTCGAGATCGAGTCGCGCGACCTGCCGATCACCGAGCTCCTCTCGCGCCAGCGCGACTCCGAGGACACGATCGAGATCAAGAACCGGCTCGAGAGCCAGCAGATCAGCCTCAACTTCGACGGCACGCCCTTCAACGAGGCGATCGACTTCCTGCGCGATATCACGGGCCTCAACTACGTCGTCACGCGCGACGCCAAGGACCTGATCGACAACGAGAGCGTCGAGGTCAGCCTCCGCCTCAAGAACATCTCGCTCAAGAACGCGCTCAACCTGATCCTCAACTCGAACGAGTCGCTCCAGTGGCGCATCGAGAGCGGCGTCATCAAGATCGGCACCGAGGAGGACAAGAACGAGGAGCTCGTCCTCGAGTTCTACGACGTCAACGAGATCGTCAGCAGCCCGCCTGACTACCCCGCTCCCAAGCTCGGCCTGAACCTGGCCGCCGGCGGCGGCGGCGGCGGCGCGGCGGGTGGCCAGCTGACCTTCGACGACGACGAGGGCGGCGAGGAGACCGGCGGTATCGAGAGCGAGAAGCTGATCGAGCTGATCGAGGGCAAGCTCGGCGAGGAGGACGAGGGAGGCTCGGTCGAGTACTCCGGCGGCGTCCTGATCGTCCGCAAGACCCTGCGCGCCCACCAGAAGATCATCAAGCTGCTCGAGGCCCTGCGCCGCACGGTCGGCATCATGGTCACGGTCGAGGCGCGCTTCGTGCAGGTCCAGAACAACCTGCTCGAGCACCTCGGCGTCGACATCGTCAACCAGCAGAACGCGCCGAACTTCCCCAACGACCCGAACAACGCCAACCCGGTCATCGCCCAGACCACCAACTCGTTCGGTCAGATCAACTTCCCGCGCGGCCTCAACGGCGGCCCGAGCAACGTCCAGGTCGGTTACCGCTACATCGACGCCCAGGGTCAGGCCGACTACCGCGGCGGTATCGTCAACACGCTCAGCTCGCTGGCGCCCGCTGGTCTGCCCTTCAACATCGACAACACCGGCGGCCTCGCGCTCCAGTACAACTTCATCGACGACTTCCAGCTGCAGGCGATCCTCGAGGCCGTCCGCAAGACGCAGAAGAGCCGCCTGATCAACGCGCCGCGCCTGACCGTGTTCAACGGCCAGCGCAGCCACATCCTCAACATTCGTCAGCGCGCCTTCATTCAGGACGTCGAGGTCAACCAGACCGGCGTGATCCCGGTCCTCAACCCCGTGATCGGCATCCTCAACACCGGCGCGATCCTCGAGGTCCGGCCCACGGTCAGCCACGACCGCCGCTACGTCAGCCTCGAGGTCCAGCCGACGCTCGCGACCGAGCTCCAGCCGCGAATCCCGGCCCCGGTCACCCTGGCCAACGCCTTCACCTCGATCCCGATCGAGCTGCCGGTGATCACGATCCAGAAGCTGCGCGCCACGATCACCGTCCCCGACGGCGGCACGGTGCTCCTCGGCGGCCTCAAGAACTACGACGAGTACGAGGCCGAGAGCGGCGTCCCCTTCCTGATCCGCGTGCCCCTGCTCAACAACCTGTTCCGCCGCCAGGCCTTCCACAAGCTGCGCGCCAGCCTGGTCGTCCTGATCAAGTCGAACATCACGATCATTCGTGAGGAGGAGCGGCGGATCTTCGGGCGCCAGTAGGCGTCTGAGCCCGGATACCCAGGGGCCCCTTGGCCAGAGGGTGAGGGCGATGTAACTTCGGGCCCCCGCGAGCGATCGCGGGGGCCTCTTCGTTCCCTTCCTCGGGAGGCTCGAGGAGGATTCGGGTTTGGATCGGGCCGACAACTCACGTCGGTCATGGCCTCCTGGCGGAGGCTGGCCCTTGCAACCACGGAGGTTGCGGCCAATTCGGATCCGCTCGGTTGCACCTGGAACTCCGGCTATAAGCCCCGTGTGGGAGACCGTATGAGAACCACTGCCACCATGCTGGCTCTTGGAGCAGCGACCGCCGTGTTGAGCTGGGCTTGTCCCGCCTCGGCCGGTCAGATCGTGATGAAGGACGGCTCGTCCATCGACCGCATCGAAGTCACCGACGCGGGCACCGATCAGGTCAAGTTCAAGCAGGCTGGCTCGACCCAATCTCGACCGAGCAGCGACGTCGAGATCATCTTCCCGACCTTCGACTCGACCCTGGCGCGCGGGATCAACTACCTGCGCGAGGGGGACACCGAGAAGGCGATCCAGTACTTCCAGCGCGTGATCGGCAACCGGCGCAAGAAGGAGGCGCAGCCCTTCGGGCAGTTCTTCCTGGCCGAGGCCTACGCCGCGACGGGCAAGAGCCGCGAGGCGGTCCAGGCCTACGACGAGTGCGCGGCGCAGTACGCCAGCCACTTCTGCGCGCCGCTCTCGCTCGAGCGCGCGGCCAAGATGCTCTCCGGCAGCCAGGCCCTGGCGCGCTACGAGAAGCTCGCCTCGGGCAAGTATGGCAACACCTGGAAGGAGGTCGGCCAGTACGGCCAGGCGATCGGGCTGCTCAACTCGGGCAAGCACGACGAGGCGCGCTCGATCTTCAGCCAGCTCTCGCGGGCCCGCGACAAGTCGATCCAGGCCCTGGCCAACTGCGCCCGCGCCCACTGCGACTTCCTGGGCGGCAAGAAGAGCGACGCCGAGCGGACCTTCCGCAGCGTCAGCACCGACCCCCAGGCCAGCGGCGCCGCCAAGGGCTACGCCTGGACGGGCCTCGGCCTGTGCAAGAAGGGCAGCGACGACGGCGAGGCCCTGCTCTGCTTCCTGCGCGGCCTGCTCCTCTACCCGAGCAACCCGCAGCGCGCGATCGCTGGCAAGGAGGCCGGCGCGATCGCCAAGGCCAAGAGCCTGGGCGGTGATCGTCGCCTGACGCACCTCGGCCGGGCGGGCGTCTCGCTGAGCGACTACCAGGGCAAGCACCCCGAGGCCGAGCTGATGAAGCGCACGCTCCAGCAGGCCTCGGCTGGGATCGTGCAGGAGTTCGGCCCCAAGCTGCTGACCAAGATCCGTGACCCCGAGGCGCAAGCCGACCTCGAGTTCACGATGGCCGACGCCATGAAGGTGGTCGCGAAGGCGACCAAGGACACGGCCATGCTCACGGCCTACGAGAAGAAGCTCGACGAGCTGCGCAAGAAGTACCCCAACCACGGGCGCGCCAGCATGGCGGGCATCAACCAGATCGAGGCCGGCAAGGCCAAGGCGCTGGCGGTGCTCAGCCAGGCCGCCGAGGCCGAGGAGGACGCCGAGCGCGAGAAGCTGACCAACCAGGCTCGCCAGATCCTCAAGGACCTGATCGCCAGCTGCGAGGGGACGATCAAGACCCAGGACAACAAGGTCAAGGAGCTGCTCGAGAAGGAGACCAGCTTCAAGAACCAGAACGAGATCCCCAAGGAGCTGACCCGCAGCCGGATGCGCGCCGAGAACGAGCGCGACCTGACGCAGTTCTTCATGGCCGACGCCTACACCACCCTCAGCAACACCTATGAGGAGGGCAGCGAGGACGCCAAGGCCAACCTGGACCGGGCCAAGAGCGCCTACGCCACGCTGGTCGAGGGCAACGACGAGCGGGCTGGGACCAGCAACGACTACCTGCGCAACTTCGGCTACATCGGCCAGGTCGAGGCGGCGGTCAAGCTCGGCGACCTCGAGTTCGCGATCGGGCTGGGCACCGACCTGACCCACATCGAGCTCTGGTACGACCCGAGCCACGTCCCCGACGACTACAAGCCGCAGGTCCCCAAGGACCTCGACCACGTCAAGCAGATCTGCATCAACGCGCACATCCTGCTGGTCAAGGCGCTCGTCAAGGCGGGCAAGGGCGAGGAGGCCCTCGAGGCCGCCCTGGGGATCGACAAGAAGCCCAACGGCAAGGGCTGGCGCGACCACCCCCTCGGTCTGCAGCTGGTGTTCGAGCGCTCCAAGGCCATGGCCGGCGCGGGCCAGGGTGAGCGCGGCGCGCGCGAGATCTACAAGATGCTCAAGGAGGCGCAGGCCGCCGCCGACAAGGGCGACGACGCGGCCCGCCGCCGCTTCATCGACGCCTGCAAGGTCCTGAGCGAGATCAGCGACGTGACCGGCGGCGAGGTCTACTCGCCCGAGGTTCAGTTCTACGTCGGCTACGGCTACTTCTGCCGCGGCAAGGCCGAGCTGGCCGTCGCGGGCTACAAGGGCGTGCTCGTCGCCGCCCGCACCAAGGAAGAGCGCGAGACCTGGGTCCCCAAGGCCGTCCGCGAGATCGGCAACCGCCTCTTCCAGCAGGAGCGTTACCTCGAGGCGGCGCTGGCCTACCAGACCGTGTTCACCGAGTTCCCCGAGCACGAGCTGGCGCAGAACGCGGTCAAGTATGCGATCTCGGCGACCAAGCGCGCGATCGAGCAGTTCGGCGAGACCGAGTCCGACGGCGCGCTGAACCAGTTCTACAAGAAGCTGACCAGCTCGGCGACGGAGGCGGCTGGCCCCGAGTTCGACGCCAAGCAGAAGGTCAACGACGCGATCGAGAAGCAGAAGCGCGGCAAGTGGGTCGAGGCGGCCCAGACCTACCTGACGGTCCCCGCGACCTACACCGACGACAAGACCAAGAAGACCAAGAAGATCAGCTACTACCCCAACGCGATCGCCAACGCGGGCTACTGCTACTCGCAGGCCTACAAGAAGAGCAAGGAGGAGAAATACCTCAAGCTCGCGCGGGACAACCTGCAGAAGGCGACCAAGGCGGGGGCCGAGTACGGCGACCGCGAGTCGCAGGCGCTGGCTTGCTACTACTTGGGCGAGCTCGAGCTGAAGCTGCGCGACGACCCGGCCGCGGCCATGCGCGCGCTCCAGCCCTTCGACGGCGAGCTGAGCAGCACCAAGCGCGCCGTGCGCGCCCGCTACCTGCAGGCCATGGCGGCCCTCGACGGGGGCAAGAGCGACGCGGGCTCGAAGGCCGAGGGCTTCTTCAACAAGATCAAGGACCGCAAGAGCGACGACTTCTTCGGGACCTTCGCCTATCACATGGCCAGCAAGCTGCGCAGCTTCGGCAACGCGCAGTACAAGGCCAACCCGAGCGCGCTCGAGGTCCCGCGCAAGTGGCGCGCCCGCGCGGCCCGCTACGCCAAGCTCTACCTCGAGAGCGAGAAGGACTGGAAGAACGTCCGCGACGTGGTGCTCTTCTACCTGGGCGACGTGCTCTTCGAGGGCGGCGACTACGGCAAGGCCGCCGAGGTCTACGAGTACTGCCTGAAGAACTTCCAGGAGCCCAAGATCGCGGGCCGGACCAAGAAGAAGGAGCTGAGCGAGCTGGCGCGCTTCGACGGCGCGCGCCTCAACCGCGCCTTCAGCCTGGCCAAGCTCGGCAAGGGCGAGGAGGCGATCACGGCGCTCGAGGAGGTGCGCAACATCGCCTACCTCAAGACCAGCGACGGCAAGATCGTCGGGCGCGGCGTGTTCAAGGACCGCAAGCTGAGCGACCGGACCTACGACTTCCGCACCCCGGACGGTCGCACCCGCAAGATGAAGGTCTGGTTCACCACCCTGGACGCCTACGGCGAGGAGGTGAAGTTCTTCGACGCCCGCCCGGCGCGCAGCGACGAGCGCTTCTCGGTGGTCAAGGGCGGCGACCCGACGGCCAACTACCAGCGCAGCGACATCCTCACCCTGGAGCTGGTGTTCAAGCGGGACTACTACGCGGTGACCGCCCTCTTCGAGGCCATGTGGGCCAAGTGGAAGGCGACCGGCGACAAAAACCTGCTGGCCAAGAAGGGCGGCGTGACCGCCGCCTGCAACGAGCTGCGCTACGTGCTCAAGGGCATGGACGCGGGCGTCTACGCGGCGATCTGCGCCCAGAGCCAGCTCGAGCCCCTCGACTTCCAGATCCGGCAGTGGGGCGCGGACGTGGACTACCTCAAGATCAAGCTGGAGCGCGAGGACTGGCGCGGCGTAGCGAACGACATCGACATGATGATCAAGCTCAAGCGCCTGCCCAAGGCGCCCAAGGCGATCCAGGACGAGATCATGAAGCTCAAGGAGCAGGCGGAGGCGCGCAAGTGAGCAGCAACGGGTTCAAGCACTTCCTCTCGATCGCGGGCCGCTTGGGTCTCGCCCTCCTCCTGACCCTGACGCTGGCCGACGCCGGCCTGGCTCAGGGGCGCCGCAAGAAGAAGAAGAAGAAGAAGGCCGCCTCGGCCAAGAAGGACTATCCCAAGGCCACCTTGATCCTCGAGCGCGGGCGTCTGGTCAAGGACGTCGAGATCCGCGAGATCAAGTTCGAGAAGGTCGAGTACCGCGTGCGGGGCTCGCGCCGCAACGAAGAGGTCAAGGGCGAGAAGCTCGTCGACATTCGCTACGACGACCCCCCGCCCCTCTTCGCCTCGGGCGTCAGCCGCGTGCGGGCCGGCCTCTACAAGCGCGCCGTCCAGAGCTTCAGCGACGCGCTGGAGGAGATGGCCGACGACGACTGGTTCAAGATCTACGCGACCATGTGGCGCGGCGAGGCCAAGCTGCTCGCCGGCGACGCCGCCGAGGCCGTGACCGACTTCGAGGCCGCGCTCGCGATCGACGGCGAGCACTTCCTGGTCCCCAACTGCCTCTACGGTCTGGGGCGCGCCTACACGGCCCAGAAGAACATGGGCAAGGCCAAGGAAGCCTTCAACAAGATGTCCGAGAAGTACGGCCGCTCGTGGGGCGCCAAGGCCAAGCTGGGCCTGGGCGACTGCCTCCTGGCCGACGGCAAGGCGACCGAGGCCCGCGCGGCCTACAACCTCGCGGGTTCGCGGGCGAGCAACCGCGACGAGCGGCTGGCGGCCAAGGTCGGTGAGGGCAAGTGCCTGGTGCTCAAGAAGCAGTGGGACCGGGCCGAGAGCACCTTCGAGCAGATCGCCAACGAGCCCGGCGTGGCCCCCGAGGTGGTCGCCATGGCTTGGGTCGGCATGGGCGACTGTCGCTTCGCGCAGGCCGAGGAGCGCAACAACGATAAGGGGCTGCTCAAGCAGGCTCTGATCGCCTACCAGACCTGCGTCGTCCGCTTCGCGGGCGTGCCCAAGAGCTATCCCAAGGCGCTCTTTCGCTCGGCCGAGCTGTACGAGAAATTGGGACAGGCGAAGCTCGCCGAGTACCAGCGCAAGGAGCTCAAGAGCCGCTGCCCCAATAGCACTTGGACCGCCAAGCTCAAGTAACCCTCGTCATCTTCCAGATACGGAAATTTTCGGAACCCAACGCTGCAACCCACCGTATGCAGCCTTGTTACAACCCGGTGACCCCAGCCTCTGCCCGAGGCCTTAAAAGACAAGCCTTAGAAGACCTGCGTCCAATCGACCCGGCTCTAACAGCCCTGGGATCGCTGAAGCAGCGCAAGGAGCGCCCGCCCTCGTGAAGAACCGCTACCTGTTCATCGTTCTGATCGCATTCTTGATCGTCGCCTTCACCGGCGACTTCGCCTTCGCCCAGGAGGCCGAGGAGGCCGCCGCCGGCGGTCGCTCCATGACCGCGATCGAGTTCATCAAGTATGGCGGCGCCATTGGTGGCGCGATCATCCTGATGTCGGTCGTCGCCATGGGCATGTCGATCGAGCGCGCGATCGGCCTCAAGCGCGACAACATCGTGCCCCCCGACGTGCTCGGCCAGCTCGAGAACCTCTTCGACGAGGAGGAGTACGAGGAGGCCATGACCGTCTGCGAGGCGCAGCCCTGCTTCCTGACCAACGTGGTCGCCGCCGGCCTGCCCAAGATCGGCACCAGCTACGAGTTCATCTCGGACGCCATGGCCGAGGTCACCGACTTCGAGGCGACCAAGCTGCAGCAGTCGATCAGCTACATCAACTTCATCGTCAACCTGAGCCCCATGATGGGCCTGTTCGGGACGGTCTACGGAATGATCGGGGCGTTCAACACGATCGCCACCTCGCCGACGCCTCCCACCCCGGCCCAGCTCGCAGGCGGTATTCAGCAGGCGCTCGTTACCACCTGCATGGGAATCTTCGTGGCGATCCTCTTCTCGCCGGTCTACTTCTACTTCCGCAACAAGGTGCAGCGCATGATCCTCGAGGTCAGCGCGATCGCGGACGAGCTGATGGAGCGCTTCAAGGAGTAAGCGCTCGACCTCTCGTCCCTTGATCACCTGACCCCGAGTAGACCCACATGGCCAAGAAAAGTCGCGTCGAGCAGGAGCCAGAGCCGAAGCCGGATCTGACCCCCATGATCGACATCGTCTTCAACCTGATCATCTTCTTCATGATCGTGTCGGAGCTGAGCAACCTCACGGTCGAGCAGCTCCAGCTCGCCTTCGCGAGCGAGGCGCAGGACCCCAAGAAGATGAAGACCGGTTCGTCGGACAAGGTGCTGCAGGTCAACGTCCTGCCGGACGGTCTGATCAAGATCCGCGGCGCGGGTTACTCGGACGACCCGAAGATGAAGGGCGCCTACCCTTCGCTGAAGGAGTTCATCGAGATCGAGGCCGCGGGCTACGATCGCGAGGAGCCGGATCCGAGCAACCCCAACCTGGCGCCTTCGAAGATGCGCGTGAACATTCGCGCCGACAAGGAGACGCAGTTCAAGAACGTGCAGCAGGTGTTCGACGCCTGCCAGAAGAACGGCGTCTATAAGACGAGCCTCGCTGCGACCAAGGACGCGCCAAACAAATGAGCAAGAAGAAGGGCAGCAGGTTCGAGCTCGAGGAGGTCGTCCTCGACCTGACCCCGATGATCGACATCGTCTTCAACCTCCTCATCTTCTTCATGTGCGCGACCAAGTTCCGCACGCCGGAGGGCGTGATCGAGGCCTTCCTGCCCAAGGACAAGGGGCAGGCCAGCGGCACGCCGCAGATCGACCTCAACGAGGTCCGCATCAAGCTGCTCTGGTACGACGGCGCGGGGCGGCCGACCAAGGCCGACAAGGGCGGCTTCGTCGTGCTCAAGGTCGGCGACGAGGTCTTCAACAGCGCGGGCGACTTCGAGAAGTCGCGCTACCCGAGCATGTCGCCGGTGTGGCGCAACCTCTACGACAAGCTCGAGGAGTTCAAGGCGGGCTACAAGGGCTCGAGCGAGAAGGGCCTGCCGGTGATCATCGACGCCCGCAAGCAGGTCCCCACCAAGTTCGTGATCTCGGCGCTCAACGAGGTCGTCCGGGCGGGCATCCAGGACGTGACCTTCGCCGCCCCCGAGATCGACTACTAGGTTCGCCAGGGCGCTCCTAAGCCTCGCGTTTCCGAACCGCCCCGCCTCGACTTAGGCGGGGCGATTTCGTTCCGGAAGCGCGCCTAACCCGAGTTAGGGCATGAGGTTGCCGCGCCGGCGTGCTAGAATCGCGCCTTCCGCGGCGGACACCCCTCGATGCCCCGATCCACGACCCATTTGCCCCCCCTGGAGCGAGTGCTCGAAGCCGTCAGCGCGGCCCGCGAGCGCGGTCGCCTGGGTACGGCGCGGAGGGCCCTCGAGCACGCCTACGAGCGCCTGGGGGAGTCGTCGGCGGCGCGCGAGCTGCAGCCGCACATGGCCGAAGAGGCCGAGCTCCTGGGTCGCGAGCTGGCCGTGCGCGGCGCTCCCCTGGCCGCCATGAGCGAGTGGATGCGCGCGACGGACCTCGGCCGCGATCAGCGGCGCAACCTGAGCCGCCTGACCGAGCAGTATCCGCGCTGGCGACCCGAGCCCAGCTCGATCGGCGTGGCCAAGGACGCCCTGACCGCCGCCGCGAGCGGGGCCTTCTGGGTCGGGCTCGAGCAGCGGGGCCGGATCCTGACCCTCGCGGGCGGGATCACCGGGAGCGGGACCGACGCCTTCCGCCGCGTGCTGGGGCTCGCGAGCAGCGGGGTCGAGTGGCTCCTGCTCGACGTGCAGGAGCTGACCTACGTCGGCTCGGCGGGGCTGGCGGTGGTCGTCAAGACGGCCGAGACCCTCCGCTCGGCCGGCGGCGCGGTGGCGCTCTTCAGCCTCTCGAGCAACCTCAAGCTCCTGGTCGAGACCCTCGGCCTGGCCGCCTCGCTGCACCCCGTCGAAGACCTCCAGGCCGCCCTCAACCTGGTCCACGAACGTTAGCCCATGAGCGTGTGCGTGATCGGACCGGGGGCCATGGGCTGCCTCCTCGCGGCGAGTCTGGCGCGATCCCTGGGCCCGGGACAGGTGACCCTGATCGACCACGACCCGGCGCGCGCCGAGCGCCTGGGCGAGCGGGGGCTGCGGGTCCACGGCCAGGAGGGGCTGCTCGAGGCGCGCCCCGCGGTGAGCTGCGCGCTGCCAGAGGAGGCCGAGGTCGCCTTCCTGTGCGTGAAGGCCAGCGCGAGCGCCGCCGCGGCGGCCACGCTGGCGGCGGGCTCGCCCGACGCCACGGTCGCCGTGCTCCAGAACGGCTGCGAGCGGCCGGCGGCGATCGCTGAGCTGCTCGGCGCGCCCGCGCGCGTCGTGGGCGTGCTCACGACCGAGGGCGCCACGCGCCTCGGCGAGGGCGAGGTCCGCCACGCGGGCCGCGGCCGGACCCTGGTCGGGGCGCTGGAGCCCGCGAGCGAGGCGCGCGCGCGGCGGGTCGTCGAGCTGCTGAGCGCGGCGGGCTGGGCGAGCGAGCTGGCCGAGGACCTGCGACGCGCCTCCTGGGAGAAGCTGATCGTGAACGCGGCGATCAACGCCCTGAGCGGCCTGCTCGACGTGCCCAACGGAGCCCTGCTCGAGAGCCCGGCCGCGGCCGGGCTCGCCGACGCGGCCGCCTGCGAGGTGGCCGCCCTGGCCCGCGCCAGCGGGGTTTCCGGCGACTGGGACCCCGCCGCCGCGCGCAAGTCCTGGCGCCGCGTAGCGGCCGCGACCGCGACCAATCTTTCGTCCACCGTGCAGGACCTGAGGCGCGGCGGGACGACAGAGGTACCTGCTATAAACGGCTCCGTTGCGCGCCTCGCGCGCGAACGGGGCATTCCGACCCCTACCAACGACACCCTGGCTCGCTTGATTCAGGCGCGCGAGGAGACGCGCACGAGCGCTCCCGCGGACCTGAACGTGCCAGCGGTCGTTGGAGCCCACTCGAGCGGAGAGAGCACGAATGGCTGACGATCCCAACCACCCCGAGAGCGGGGCCGCCGCCGGCGGCGAGGTTCACCCGGTCAACGTCCAGGACGAGCTGCGCGAGTCCTACATGCAGTACGCGATGAGTGTCATCACCTCGCGCGCGCTGCCGGACGTGCGCGACGGCTTCAAGCCTAGCCAGCGCCGCGTGATCTACGCCATGAGCCAGCTGAACCTCGGCCCCGGGCGCAAGCGGGTCAAGTCGGCCCGCGTGGTCGGCGAGACCATGGGCCGCTACCACCCGCACGGCGACTCGGCGATCTACGACACCCTGGTCCGCATGGCCCAGGACTTCCGCAGCCGCTACCTGCTCGTCGACAAGAAGGGCAACTTCGGCACCCTGAGCGAGCCCTCGCCGGCCGCCATGCGTTACACGGAGTGCCGCATGGCGCGGGCCGCGGCCGAGATGGTCGCCGACCTGCAGTACCAGACCGTCGACATGCGGGACAACTACGACAACACCACCGTCGAGCCGGTGGTGCTGCCGAGCCGCTTCCCCAACCTGCTCTGCAACGGCAGCCAGGGGATCGCGGTCGGCATGGCGACCTCGATCCCGCCCCACAACCTGAACGAGGTCGCTGACGCCCTGATCGCGCTGATCCAGGAGCCCAAGCTCAGCGACGACCAGCTCTTCCAGCTGATCCCCGCCCCCGACTTCCCCACGGGCGGCGTGATCTGCGGCCTCTCGGGCGTGCGCAAGGCCTACCGGACCGGGCGCGGCAGCCTGACCCTGCGCGGCAAGGTCGAGATCACCGAGAAGAAGGGCAAGGCGACGATCGAGATCAACGAGCTCCCCTTCAACGTCACGACCGAGACGCTGAAGGAGAAGATCCAGGACGCCTACAAGAACAAGCGCCTCGAGGGCGTCAGCGAGATCAAGGACCGCTCCAAGAAGGACGTCTCGCTGCTGATCGTGTGCAAGAAGGGTGAGGACCCCAACGTGGTCCTCAACAACCTCTACAAGTTCACCCCGCTCCAGTCGACCTTCTCGGTCATCATGATCGCGCTCGAGGAGCACGAGGGTCGCTTCAAGCCGCGCACCTTCAGCCTGCGCGAGCTGCTGGACTCCTTCATTCGCCACCGGCTGGAGGTCATCCTCCGCCGCAGCGAATACCTGCTCGAGCGGTGCCGCGCCCGGATCCACATCCTCCAGGGCCTGAGCAAGGCGCTCGATCACATCGACGAGGTGATCGCGATCATCCGCGGCAGCGACAGCGCCGTGCTGGCGCGCGACGAGCTGATGACCAAGCTCGACGTCACGATCCGCCAGGCCAAGGCGATCCTCGACATGCGCCTGCAGACCCTGGCCGGTCTGGAGCGCCAGAAGATCAACGACGAGCTGGGCGAGCGTCGGGCCGAGGCCGAGGACCTCGAGGACATCGTCAAGCGCCGCGAGCGCCGGGTGGAAATGTTCATCGAGGACATGGAGTCGCTCAAGAAGAGCTTCGGCGACAAGCGCCGCACCGAGATCGACCTCACCGAGGCCGGTGACCTCGACGAGGAGGACCTGATCGCGGTCGAGGACGCCGTCGTCACCGTGACCCACCAGGGCTACATCAAGCGCACCGCGCTGGACGAGTACCGCGTCCAGGGCCGCGCGGGCAAGGGCCTCTACGGGGCCAACACCCGCGACGACGACTTCGTCGAGGAGATCTTCCAGGCCTCGACCAAGGACTACGTGCTGGCCTTCACCAGCCACGGCCGCGTGCACTGGATCAAGGTCCACCGGATCCCCGAGGGCAGCCGCACCGCCCGCGGGCGCGGGATCCGCAACATCATCGCGCTCCTGCCCGAGGAGAAGGTCACCAGCCTGATCCCGGTCAAGGGCGAGTTCGACGAGGACCGCTTCCTGGTCATGGCTACGGCCCAGGGGATCATCAAGAAGACCGTGCTCTCGGCCTTCAAGCGCCCCCGCAAGGCCGGCGTGATCGCGCTCAAGCTCGACGAGGACGATCACCTGATCGGCGTGCGGATCACCGACGGCGAGCGCCAGCTCGTGCTCGCGACCCGTCGCGGCAAGGCGATCCGCTTCCCCGAGGACACCGTCCGCGCCATGGGTCGCAGCGCCCGCGGCGTGAAGGGGATCAACCTCGAGGACGGCGACCGGGTCGAGTCCCTGGTGGTGGTCGGCAGCGACGGCCCCTACCTGCTCACGGCCTGCGAGAACGGCTACGGCAAGCGGACCGCGATGGAGGAGTACCGCGAGACCAACCGCAGCGGCAAGGGGATCATCAACATCAAGATCACCCCGCGGAACGGCTACGTGGTCGGGGTGGTGGCGGTCAAGCCCGGCGACCAGGCCATGCTGATCACCACCGGCGGCAAGCTGATCCGGATCCCCGTCGACGACGTGTCGGCGATCGGGCGCAGCACCCAGGGCGTGCGGATCATCCGCGTCGACGAGGGCGAGCAGGTCGCGGCCGTGACCAAGGTCGTCGTCGAGGACGAGGACGACGAGGACGAGGAGAGCGAGGCCACGGGCGGCGAGAAGCCCGCGGCCAGCGCTGAGGCCGAGGCCGAGGCCGAGGACGAAGACGACGAGTTCTAGGTCGCAGGCTTAGCGCGTCGAATCGAAGGAGCTGCCGCACTCGCGGCAGCTCCTCTCGTTTGATCCCCTCGTGCAGAGCGCACTCCGAGTTCGATTCAACGCAAAGACGCAAAGGCGCGAAGGTCGTCGCTCGCGCTCCGTGCGGTGCTCGACGAGCGAGGAGCGAGTTCGATCGCATGTTGCAGGCGCAGGGGGTGGCCTGGCGTCTTCGCTGATCCTCGACCTCCTTGCGCCTTTGCGTCTTTGCGCCTTTGCGTTGAAGAGCAGGGGTCAGGCTGCTCCGCGAAGAGGTCCTACTTCCGCAGCAGCTCCGTCAGCTCGGCGTCGTCCGCGAACCTTTGCCGGTAGGGCGCGAAGGGCGCGGGGTCCCCGCCGCTGGCGCGATAGGCCCGCAGCAGGTCCAGGGCGCGCGCGCGGATACGCAGCGAGAGCGCGTGCAGGATCGAGTAGACCCGCGCCTGGTTGCGGGTCGGCTCGTCCTTGGCCAGGGCGAAGGCCTGCTCGGCGTAGGTGGTGGCGGGGCCCAGCATGCGGCTCTCGGCCAGGAAGCGCGCCATGCTCAGGAGCGGGCGCGGGTCGTTGGGGGAGCGGGCCAGCGCGCCGCGCAAGCTGACGTAGCGCGCCTGCCAGGGCGGGAGGCCCTGCGGCGCCGCGAGCGCCAGGACCGCGGGCAGGCGGTGGCGGGGCGGGCGCCCCTTGAGCTCCCGGAGCGTGGCTCGCGCGGCGCCTTGCTCGGGGTTGGGCCAGCGGGCCTGGAGGTGGAGCAGCGCCCGGCGTCGGGCCGCTGAGCCCTGGCCCCAGGCGGGGTCGAGGGGCAGGGCGACCCCGCTCAGGCTGTTGGCCAGCGCGACCAGGAGCGGGTCGCGGTGGCGTCTGAGCCGCGCCAGGGCCTGGGCGGCCAGGGTCCAGTTCGCGCTCTGGGGCGGGCAGCGCTCGGCGACGTCCTCCAGCCAGCGCAGGGCGAGGTCGGGGGCCTGCTCGGCCACGGCGACCAGGTCGGCGGCGGCCTGGGAGTCACCCTGGCGGTGGCGCGCGAAGCCGCCCCACCAGCGGGCTTCCTGGCGGGTGGCCGCGGCAGCGGAGCCCTCGCCGCGCAGCTCCTGGTAGGCCCGCAGGGCCGCGGCGGGGTCCCCCAGCGCGAGCTGGGCGTGCGCGCGCCACAGGCGCAGCTGCTCGCGGCGTTCGCCCTCCTGGCCCCAGCCCAGCC
>CALDQK010000798.1 GCA_937911525.1 uncultured bacterium | reverse complement strand
ATTGAGCCACGGGTGCGAGATTTGTTGACCACAGCCCTGCCGGTGGTGCAGGCGCGCGTAGTGACCCTGCCAAGCCAGGACCCGCGCCTCGTCCAAGGGCGCCAGCCCCTGACTCCGAGCCACCGCGAGCGCCTGCGCAGACGCCTCGGCGTTCGAGCGCTGGGCCAGCTGCACCGCGCGCAGCGCGTGCGCCGGAGCGTAGCTCGGCCAGCGCTCGAGCAAGCGCTCCACCGCGGCCTCGCTCCGCTCGAGCTGGCCCCAGTCGTAGAGGACCCAGGCCCGCAAGCAGGCGACCTGCGCGTAGGCGCCCTCGATCGCGTCCAGCTCCTCTGTAGCCCGCTCCTCCGCTCCGCAGAGCCACGCCCGGCGCGCGCTCTCGAGGTGGCCCTGCTCCGCGGCCCCCAGCGTCGCCTCGGGGCTCGCGCTAGCCAGCGCGCTCTCGCTCTCGCTCGGAGGAGGGCTCGCTGCGGACCCCTCTCGCGGGGCCGCCTCCTCCGGCTCGCCGAGCCACAGCCCCGCGGCGCCAAGGCCCAGGGCGAGGATCAGGACCAGGATCCCCAGCGCGAAGGCGGGGCCTCCCCTCTGCCTCGAGCGCGAAGCGAGCCGCAGCTCGTCCAGCGCGTCCGCCAGCGCGGCGGCCGAGGCCGGGCGCTCCTCGGGGTCCTTCGCCAGGCAGCGCTCCACCAGCGCCGCCAGGGCCGGGTCGATCCCGGGGACCCGCTCGCGCAGCGGCGTCGGAGCCTCGCTCAGGACCGCGTTGAGGAGCGCGAGCGTGCCCCGCCCCACGAAGGGGGGCTGTCCGCAGAGGAGCGCATAGAGGGTCGCTCCCAACCCGTAGACGTCGGCGCGCGCGTCGGGCGCGCCAGCGTCGGCCTGCTCGGGCGCCATGAAGGCCGGCGTGCCGAGGATCTGCCCGGTCCGGGTCAGGTGACTCTCGGCCACCCGCGCCAGGCCGAAGTCGGTCAGCACCGGCTCGCCCTGCTCGTCGATCAGGACGTTGGCCGGCTTGATATCCCGGTGCAGGATCCCCTGCGCGTGCGCGTGGGCGACCCCCCGCGCGAGCTCCGCCACGATCTCGCAGGCCAGGTCCGCCTCCAGCGCCCCCTCGCGCTTGAGCCGCTCGGCGAGCGAGACCCCGCGCACGTAGTCCAGCACCAGGAAGGGCCGCCCCCGCTCGGCGCCCACGTCCAGGACCCGCACCAGGCGCGGATGCGCGAGCTGCGCGCAGGCCCAGGCCTCCCGCTCGAAGCGCGCCCGGGCCTCCCCCTCCAGCGGGTCGAGCACGACCTTGATCGCGACCTCCTGCCCCTCGGGGTGCCGCGCGCGGTAGACCACGCCCATTCCGCCTCGGCCGAGCTCGCCGAGCACCGCGTAGCTCCCGATCGTGGAGGGCTGGCTCATGCGCCGAGGATAGCTCGCCAGCCCGCGCTCCCTGAACCTGCGCTGCTGCGCTCGATCTCGCGCGGGCGGCCGGCGCCCTCACCCACGCTCCCGCTGCTCGCTCGGGAGGCGCGGGGCGCGGGGCGCAGCTCCGCACCACTCCCTCAGCGCTGCAGGGCTTCGAAGCGCTCCAGGGCCTGCTGAGCGGCCATCTCTTCGCCCAGCGCCTTCATGATCAAGTAGGCCTGATAGTGAACCGAAGGGTTGTCGCGCCACCCCTGGCAGAGCTGCTCGCTCAGCCCTCGGGCCTCGACCAGGGCCTCGGCGTGCCCCTGGTCGAGGAGCGCGCTGGCCCGCGCCTGCAGGGCGAGGAGGCTGCCGGGGAAGGAGTGCGTGATCCGCTTGGTGAGCGCCTGCTCGAGCGAGACGGCTCGTTTTCGGGAGCGGGTGAACTGCTCCCACTGCTGGAGGCGAGCCCCCTCGAACCCGGCCGGGCCCTCGACGCCGGCCTCCTTCAGCAGTCGCGCAAGCTTCCGATCGAGGACGCGCACCGCGCGGTTGGCCGCCCCAGCCGCCAGCGCGCGAAACGCGAGCGAGTCCAGGCCGGAGCGAGCCGAACCCTCCAGCAGCTGGAGCGCCTGCTCGACGAGGCCCCTCTCGACCAGCTGCTGTCCGAGCGCAGCCGCGGCCATGGCTCCTCCCGCGGCCGCTCCCTCGCGCGCGCGCTCGAGCCCGGACTCGAGGTCACCCTGAAGCGCAGCCTCGAAGGCGCTCAACACCCACACCTCCTCCAGGTCAGGCGCGACCTCTCGCAGGCGCCGGAGCTCGGAGGCGACCTCCGCCAGCCGTCCCTGAGCCATGCGCTCGCGCGCCTCGAGCAGCGCCCCGTAGTGGTAGTCCGGGTCTAGCTCCCGCAGGCGCTGGATCTGGCGCAGGGCTGCGCCCGGCTCGAGGCGGCGTCCGTGCAGCCGGCTGAGGTGGGCCGTCCAGGCCTCCGCGCGGGCCAGCGTCAGCTCCTCCGCCCCGCAGGCCTGAGCTTGCCGCCACCTGAGCTGGGCTCGCTTGAAGTCGTTGTGCTGCGCGAAGTGAACGGCGGCCAAGGCCAAGGCCGCGGGGTGGCGGGGCTCCTGCTCGAGGAGCTGGACCAGGATCTGGTCGCTCTCTCGCAGCCGGTGCTGATCGTGGAGCACCCAGGCGCGCAGGCAGCGGAGGTCGGTCCGTTCGACGCCCTCGAGCAGGCTCAGCGCCTCCGCGAGGCGACCGCTTCGCCACGCGCGCGCGGCCTCCGTGTAGCGCCGCCCCAGCTCCGGGCCCAGCGTGAGTTGCCAGCGCGCGAGGCTCAGGGACGCGACCGCCTGCCGATCTCCCAGCGCTCTGGCCCAGCCGAGCGCGCGCCCCAGGGCGAGGTGGTCTCGAGGCCAGCGCTCCGCGTGTCGCGTGGCCAGCTGGAATGCGTCGCGCAGGCGGCCCAGCGCGTAGAGAGCGAGGCTCTCGGACTCGTAGGCGGGCAAGCTGTTGGGGAAGCCCGCGGCGAAGCCGACCACGAAGTGGTTCAGGAGCGCGCGCACGCGCTTCAGCAGCTCCAGGGCTCGCTCGAGCTGCGCCCGCTCGTCCCCTCCGAGCTCGGCGCTCGCCTCCCGCAGGCGCGCCTCGTCGTCGAGCAGCCGCAGGGTCTCGGTCGGGGAGAGGCCGCGCCCCACGTGCTCGGCGCTCGCCTGGTAGACGATCAGCCAGGCGACTTGCAGCGCGTCAGCCGCGCGGCGATTCACCTCCAGGCTGCGGGCCCCGCCCTCGCGCAGCCGCTCCAGGAGCTTCAGCGCCCGCTCGAGGCGCAGCCCGACCGAGGCGTCGTCGTCGCGGACCTGGGGCGTCAACAACGCGTTGGCAGCGGTGGTCAGGCAGAGCGGATCGTCGGGATTGCGCTTCACCCCGGCCAGCGCTCGCTCGATCAGCGGGGCGAAGGCGTCGAGCTGGCCCTTCTTCGCGGCGGGCGCCAGCGCCGCGCGCAGCGCGTTGCAGGCCAAGGACCAACCCCGGCCGAGCTGGGGCACCTCCTCGACGAGGCGCTCGAGCGCGCCCTTGCGGTGGCGCCAGCCGAGCGCGAGCGCCTCGTAGCTGATCACCAGGGCGCGGGCGCGCGCGTCGTCTGGGTCCTCCTGCAGGAGGCGCTGGAAGCGCGAGCGCGCCTCCTCTCGGTCGGGCGCCCCCTCGGCCTTGTGCAG
The DNA here is from genome assembly GCA_937911525.1 of uncultured bacterium. GTDB lineage: Bacteria > Planctomycetota > J058 > J058 > J058 > NORP233. The sequence goes on along the minus strand of CALDQK010000798.1, from coordinate 488 downwards.
GCGCGCAAAGTAGCCCAGCCAGGCCTGCGCCCGGAGCGCGTCCACGCGCTCGAGGCCGAGCTCCTCGGCCCGCTGCAGCGCGGCGAGCGCCTCCCCTCCGCGGGAGCGCTGGGCGAGCTGAACCGCTTGCAGCGCGTGGGCGGGCGCGTAGCGGGGCCAGCGCTCGAGGAGCGCCTCCAGCGCTGCCTCGCTGCGGGCGAGCTGCTCGGAGTCATAGAGCACCCAGGCCCGCAGGCAGCCTCGCTCGGGCCCTTCTGCCGAGACCCCTCGCAAGGAAGCCAGCGCCTCCTCCTCCGCCCCCTGCAGCCACGCCAGGCGAGCGCTCTTCAGCGCAGCGCGCTCGCGCGGGCTCAGATCGGCCCGCGCAGCGCTCGCCTCGCTTGGCGCTGACGTCGGCGTCGGCGTCGGCGCGGCTGCGGAGGGCGAGGGCGAGGGCGAGGGCGACGCGGCCTCGGCCACCTGCTCCTCCTGCCTGGTGACCAAGGAGA
>CALDQK010000797.1 GCA_937911525.1 uncultured bacterium | reverse complement strand
GGGGGCGGGGGCGAGCCGCGGCCCGGCTGAGCCTAGCGAGGGATCGGACGAGACCTCGTGAGCGACGCGCGGCGCCAAGAACTCGAGCGCCTCGCCGCGAACGGCGACCCCGAGGCGGCCCGGGCGCTCTTCCTCGAGGCGGCGCGGGCGGGAGACCCGGACTTCCTGGCCGCGGTCGAGCTGCGCCACCGGCTGCGCGAGACGCTCTATCGGGTGCTGCAGCTCCCGCGCCCCGCCTTCGTGCCCTTCGCCTCGCTGAGCGCCCTCCTGGCGGAGGGACTGGCCGACGAGTCGAGCGCCGAGTGCGGCTTCGCCTTCCGGCAGCTGGGGGCGGGGTCGTGGCTGGTCGATTCGAGCACGATGCGCTGCGGGGGGCTCGTCGTTCGGAGCGGCGAGCAGGTCGTCGTCGGCGTCGGCTGCGCGCGGGTCAGGAGTACCCTCCGGCCGAGCGCGATCTGGGTGGGCCTCTCGCCCTGGCACGGGAGCGCGAAGCCAGCGACCCATGCTCGTCGCCTGGCCGCCTGGGTCGAAGCCGCCGACTGGGAGCCGCACGTCCGCTGCTGGCACCAGGAGGTGGTGCAGACCACGCTGAAGGAGGCTCGCGCCCTCTGTCGCTGGGAGGCCTACGCGGGGCCCCGCGGCTACGACCTGTGGGCGCGAGTCGACGAGCGAGCGTCGCGGGCGGCTCCGCATTGGACCCACCCTTCCTTTCGGGGGCTCAGCAACAAGGATCGGGCTCGCCTCTCGGCGCTGCAGGCGCAGCGAGGAGCAGAGGACATGGCGAGCGTCCTGCGTGAGCTCGTCGGGCACGCTCAGCTCGAGGCGCTCACTCGAGAAGAGGGCAACTACGTGGCCTCGCTGCTGGAGGCCTGGGGGGGCAACGCAGAGCCGCTTTCGCCGGACGATCTGCTGCGCGTGAAGGGCATCGCGCGACGCCTCGATCTGAGCGAGGTGGAGCTGCGCGACCTGCTGGTCGAGCTCGCCAGCGTAGAGGAGCTGGACGCTTACCCGCGCGCTCGTCTGCCGGGGCTGCTCAGCCGGCTGCGGGCCCTGGAGCGATCCACGCCTCCTGCCGAGGAGGTCAGCGGCGCGAGCGAACCGGGGCTCGCGACGGACGAGCCCTGGATCGAGGAGCCGGTCGACGACGAGGCCTTCGCGCGGGACCTGGCCCAGCGCGAAGACCCGCTGGCGCGCCGCCGCTTGGGGGCGCAGTGGAGCCGGCGCGTGCTCCCGCGGGCGCGCTACGCAGACCTCTTCCCGCTGAGCGGTCCGCCGCGCGAGCGCTGGCGCGTTCGGCTCAGCGGCCGGGTCGACCTGCGCCAGCTCCTGGCCGCGTCGCCGCTGGGGGTGGCGGTGGCGACCTCTCGCTGCGTGCACCTGCTCGACGCCGACACGGGGGCGCTGCGGGCGGAGCTTCCGGCGGCGAAGGCGGCCTGGCAGGTCGCCGAGGTGCTCGTGCTCGCGCTCAGCAAGCGGGAGCTGGCGGGCTACGACCTCTGGACCGGGGCCGAGCTCTACCGGACCCGGCTGAAGGTGCCCTCGGTCGAGCAGGGATACGTGGTCGAGGATCTGTTCGTCTCCTTCCGGGGCCGCTACGGGCTGCTCTTCAGCGACCCGCGCCAGCCGCCCGAGCCCGGTTGGGGCGTCGCCGAGCCGCGCGACGCGCCGCTCTCGGCTCAGCCGCCCGAGGTCCGCTTCGTGCTCGAGCGCTTCCAGCGCTGCGACGCCGTGGGCTCGATCCACCTCTCGGAGCGCTACCGCGAGGTGGGCTACTTCGACGAGCCGGGCCGCCACGAGGGGCGCTGGTGGCTGCGGCGCCCAAACGTCGCGGTCGCGCTGACGCCCGAGCTCGTGCTCCAGCGGCACATCGTGGGGCATCTCAGCGCCCTGGATCGCGCCAGCGGCGAGGAGCGGGTCGAGCTGCTGGTGGACCACCACGGGGTCCACAGCGAAGGCCTCTGGGTGAGCCGTGACGTGGTCTACGTGCCCTCGGAGCGGCGCGAGCGCTGCCTCGCGCTCGGCCTGCGCGACGGCGGCCAGCGCTGGCTGCACCAGGTCGAGGGGGACAAGCGGCGGGCGCGGATCGCGCCGGGGTGGGGGCGGGTCTACTCGATCGGCAAGCGCGAGGTGACCTGCCTCGAGGCCGAGGGCGCCTAGTCTGGAGTTTCGCGCTTTCAAGGAGGCAGCCCGTCTCGAGCTGTCGCTA
>CALDQK010000796.1 GCA_937911525.1 uncultured bacterium | reverse complement strand
GCGACGGGCGGCAAGGTGCTCGTCGAGCGCCTCCAGCGCCTGCAGGCGCTTTAGGCCAAGGCCGTCGCGATCGTGAACGACCCCAGCCGCTATCCGGACGCCGATCACGGCAAGGCCGGTCAGCCCGCGGTCGACAAGGAGGTCAAGGAGCTGACCGACTTCTGGAACTCGCTCCCCCCGGCCTTCGAAGACCCTGAGGTCAAGGTGGCCTTCGAGCTGCTCGAGGCCAGCGAGCCCTGGATGGCTGAGCTGGGCGCGAGCGCCAAGCAGCGCGGCGACGGCAAGAAGGAGCTGGTCGAAGAGCTGAAGAAGCGCGCCGGCTGCGCCAACCTGGTCCTGACGCCGGACCTCAAGAAGGCCTACGAATACAACGAGAAGGTGCGCGCCTTCAACGCGGCCCAGAGCCAAGTGCCGCCCGAGTCCCGCGAGCAGGTGCGGGTCCTCAACGACTACCGGATCATGCTCGGCCTGCACGCGCTCGCGATCGACCAGCGCCTGCACCAGTGCGCCGCCAAGCACTCGGCCTGGATGCAGCAGGCGGGCAACATGACCCACGACGAGCCGACCCCCGCCCGCCGCACGCCTGGCCTGCGCGCCAAGCAGGAGGGCTACATGGACCCAGTCGGCGAGAACGTGGCCTTCGGCTACTCGACGCCGCTCTCGGTGCACCTCGGCTGGTACAACTCGAGCGGCCACCACCGGAACATGATCCGCAAGACCTTCTACGTGATCGGCGTGGCCAAGAGCGGGACCTACTGGACCCAGGTGTTCGGAGTCAGCAAGCCGCCCCTGTGAGCCCCCTCGAGGGGCACCTCGTGCCCGTGGCCGTGCCCGAAAGCAGCGAAGGAGCTGTCGCCTCGGCGACAGCTCCTTCGCGTTCCGGTTAGACGGGGAAAACAGGAAGCGAGGAAAACCGGAAGTCGGCAGAGCGCGCCAGGGCGGCGTTGGCGAGGCGGCTGTCGCTGGGAACCAAGACCCTGCGCTTTGGCTGGGGTCCTTCCAGTTTTCCAGTTTCCCCGTTGGTATCCCCGCAACGCGAGGGAGCCCTCGCTGACCGCGACAGCTTCCTTACTCGCCGAGCGCGACCTTGAAGCGGCCCTTGTGGCGGCGCAGCACGTAGAAGGCCTCGGGCGGTAGCCCTTCGATCCCTTCCTTGAAGCGCACGGCCACGACCCAGTCGCCCTCCTCGAGGAAGGGCAGCAGCCGAAGCGGATCGAGGCGGTAGCCCTCGGGCAAGAGCGCGATCGGCGGGCCTGCCTTGCCCTCCGCGGCCTTGGCCTTGGCCAGGCGGGAGCGAGGGATCGCGGCGAGGGACTCGAGCACGATCAGCTCGCCCAGCGGCTTGCCGCCCGCGACCGGCGGAGCGTCGCTTTGGGCCTCGAACATGGCCTTCAGCCGCTTGGGCGGGACGGGCTCCAGCTCGCCGGCGCCGGTGTGCATGACCAGCTCGGGGTGGAAGTAGGGCAGCACTCGCGCCACGTCGCGCGTGAAGAGGTAGTGCAGCACCGAGAGGAAGGCTCGCTTGAGCTCGCGCCCCGGCTCGGCCTCCTTGTCGAAGCGCTTCAGCAGCGGCGCCAGGGCCTTGGTCGGCTGGACGAGGTCGGGCGCCTTCTTGGCGCCGTCCTTCTTGGCGCCCTCCTTCTTGGCGCCGTCCTTCTTGGCGCCGTCCTTCTTCTGGGAGGGCGTCGGCTTCTTGTCTTTGGCCGGCTGGCTCGCGGGGCCGTCGTCGGCCAGCGCGGGGGCGCCGAGGGTCAGGCTGAGGAGGAGCGCCGCGCCCGGGCGGATCACGAGCCCTTGCTCAGCTGCTCGAAGCGCTCGCGAGCGCGGGCGGCCTTGTCCTTGTCGTTCAGCTGCTCGTAGACCTTGGCCTGGAGCTCGTAGGCCTTGGCGAAGTTCTCGTCCTGCGCCAGGCAGCGCTCCAAGGTCTCGAGCGTCGGCTTGAGCTCGCCTTGGGACCACTTCCAGAGGGCCTGGGCGTAGTAGAGCTTGCCCTGGCTGACCGGGCCCTCGAGGCCCATGGCGGTCTGCACGTCGTTGCCGCCCTGGTTGACGTTGCGCAGGGTCGGCGGCAGCTCGCCCAGGTGCATCAGCGCTCGCGTGAGGAAGGCCTCGCGCAGGACGGGGTTCAGCTCGCACGCCTTGCTGACGTCCTGGAGCGCGCCCTCGGCCTTGTCCGCGGCCAGGCGAGCGCGGCCGCGCAGGAGGTGGGCGCGGGCGTGGTAGGGGTTGCGCGCCAGGAGGGCCAGCGCGTTGCGTTCGAACACGCCGATCGTGTTGGTGTTGACCTTGCCCGCGCGCTCACCCAGGAGCTTGGTCCCGGGCTGGGCGCGCTCGGCGGTGGCGGCCTCCAGGAAGCGGCGCTGGGCCTTCGTCCGCAGGCCGGTCGCCATCAGCGCACGACCCGCCAGCACGCTGGCGGGGGCGCGCAGGACGGGGTCGTACTTGATCGCCTCGTCGAGGGCCTTGAGCGCCTCTTCGTAGCGCGACTTGGACAGGCGCTGGGCGCCGTAGACGAAGAGCGCCCAGCCGGAGGCCAGCCCCGGCAGCTTGTCGTCCTTCTTGTCGGCGCGGCCGCAGAGGGTCAGGGCGCGGTCGATGTAGTCGTCGCTGGTGACGCTCTCCTGCATGATCCCCAGGAAGACCATGGTCGCCAGGCCGTAGGGGTCGAAGGGGTTGCGGTTGACCGCCAGCTCGATCTCGGACTGGGCCTCGGCGTTCTTGCCCTGGGCCGCCAGGATCAGCGCCATGCGGGACTGAGCCGCCACGCGGTAGTCGAGGGGCAGCGGCGCGGCGAGGGCGTCCACGGCCTCGGCCACGAGGCGGTCCGGCTTGCGCGGGGTGGCCGCGACGGCCTCGCGATAGGTCGCGAGCGCCTTGTCGAGCTGGAGCAGGGCCAGCTGCGCGTCGCCGAGCGCGAGCAAGCCGCGCGCCGTGACGCCGATCTTGCGCGAGCCCTGGGCGTCCCTGAGGGCTGCCTGGGGGTCGTTCTTGCGCAGGTAGAACTCGGCGCGAGCCGCGAGGGGGATCGGCGACTCCTTGCCGCTGGCGACCGCCATGTCGTAGGCCCCGCTGGCCTTGCTCTGGTCGCCGCGGCCCTCGTAGGCGCGCGCCTCGACCAGCTTGGCGGCGGCCTGGTCCAGGCCCGTGAGGCCCGAGGCGTTGCTCGCCTCCTGCGTCGCGCGCGGGTAGCGGCCCTCGGCCAGCCAGGCCCGCGCCACCAGGATCCCCTTGAGCGGGTCGTCGAGCTGCTTGTAGGCCTTTTCGGCCTTCTGGGCCGAGCCGCCCAGCTCCCAGGCCAGGCCACGCAGGGCCAGCGCCGTCTGCGACTTGAACTCGGCCAGGTCCTCGGCGGTCTCGGCGTAGCGGCGCTGGTCGATCCGCACCTTGGCGACCTCGACCGAGACCTCCTCGCCGACGCCCTCCATTTCGAGGGCCTTCTCGAACAGGCGCAGGCCCTCGGCGATGTTGCGAGCGCCGCCCTGGGCGATATAGAGCTTGCCGGCCAGGATCGTCCAGGTGCGGACCTTGGTCGTCAGGTCTGCCTTCTTCTCGAGGGCCTCGGACTCGGCGAGGAGCTCGCTGCTGGCGCCGAGGTGCTTGCGCTTCAGCTCGGGCAGGTCTCGCTCGACCTTGAGCAGCACGTTGGCGAGGCGGCGCGGGTCCTCCTTCTTGGCGGACTCCTCGGCCAGGGCGATCAGCCCCTCGAAGGGCTCCTTCCAGAGGGCGAGCTTCTTCTTGTTGGCCTCGATCCGGGCCAGGCGCCGCGCCTCGGCCGGGCGGACCACGAACCAGTGGTAGGCCCCGAAGCTCATGCCGCCGAGGATCCCGGCCAGCACGAGCATCGTGGCGAGCTCCTTGGCGCCGAACTTCGCCTTGGGCGCGAGCGGCTTGGGGCGGTGCTTGGTCGCCTGCTCGGCCAGCTCGGCGATCGAGGCCTGCTTGCCGACCTTGGCCACGGCGGCCGCAGCCTTGGCCGCGGCGTCCTCGACGCTGGTCTTGGTGGCGCCCTTCTTGGCCGCCGGCAGCTCCTCGCCCGAGTCCTCTTCGACGATCCCCGAGCCCGAGCCGAGCACGAACTCCTCGACCTCGACGGCCGAGCGCAGCTCGCTTTGACGCTGGAAGAGGTCCTTGGGGACCTTGATCCGGTGCTTGCAGCGGCGGCAGTTGAAGCGCTTGCCGACCTGGTTGCGCTTGACCTTGTAGCGCTTGCCGCAGTCGGGGCAGGCGATCAGGCGGCGCGTGTCGGTCTCGACGTCGGACTCTTGAGCGCTGGCGAAGATCGCGGGGTCGACGGCCTCGACGGCCGACTCCACGGCCGAGTCGTTGAGGTCGCCCTCGCCCGAGGCGCTGGTGGCGCTCTTCTTGTCCTTGCGCGTGGACTTGCCGCGGGCCGCGTCCTTGGACGAGCGGCGGCTGCGCCGGGAGCGCTTGGACTTGGATCCTGCCCGCTTGCTCTCGGTCTTGGTGGCGGTGGCGGTGGCCGTCTCGCCCTCGCCCTCCTCCTCCTTGCCCTTGCGCTTCTTCTTCTTGGCCGGCTTCTTGGCCTCGAGGGGCTCGGCCTCGATGGAGCCCTCGCCCGAGGTCTCAGCGTCGGTGGCGTCCTCGGAGGTCGCCGCGATCTTCTGGCTGGTGGCCTTCTTGCTGCGCTTGCTGCGGCGCTTCTTCTTCTCGCCGCCGTCGGCCTTCTCGAGGGCGGCGTTGTGCAGGCGCACGCACTCCTCGAGCTGCTCCTTCTCGAGGTAGCCCTTCTTGAGCAGGAGCGCCCCGAGGGCGACCTTCTTGCCCTTGTCCTTGGCGAGCTTCTTCTTCAGGGCCAGACACTTGGTGAGCTGGTCCTTGGTGATGAAGCCCTCTTTGAGGGCAATCTTTCCGAGTTGGACGTCGCGCTTGGAGATCAAGCAGGGGCCCTTTGGCAGGGGCGAGGATGGGGCCCGCGATGCCGCCGGATCCTAGCATCATCGATCGCCAGGAGCGGAGATAAAGCGAGTTCGGTCAAGGCCGCTTCCTTGCGCCCCTCTGCGGCCTGGACTACGATCCGCCACCTGTTGGGAGGCCTGCTCCGTGTCCGATGTCGAACCTAGCGAAGGCGCGTCGGTGCTGTGCCCCGAGTGCGGCTCCGACAACCCAGAGGGAGCTGACGCCTGTATGGCTTGCGGGGCCGACTTGGCCGCCGCAGGAGGCCCCCTCGCCAAGATCCCCGCGCCGGTGCTCTTCGGCGTCGTGGCGCTGATCCTGGTCGGGATCGTGGGCGCCGTCGGCAAGACCCTCTACACCAAGTCTCGCCCCGGCAGCCTGACCCAGGCCGGCATGGCCGCGCTCGGCAACGAGGACTACGACGCCGCAGCCAAGGCCTTCAAGGAGGCGCTGACCTACGACCGGCGCTACACGCCGGCCATGGTCGGCATGGCGCGGGTCGGCGCCGGCAAGAAGGACGCCGACCTCGTCAAGCGCTACGCCAAGGAGGCGATCAAGGAGAGCGAGCCCGGGCCGATCCGCGCCGAGATCCGGGTCGCCTACGCCTGGGCGCTGCTCGCTGACGGCAACGCGCGCGAGGCGAACAACCAGGCGATCGACGCCGAGAGCGACGACGTCGGGGTCAAGGGGATCGACGCGATCCGCGGCCTGGCCGCGCTCAAGATCGACCCTCCTCAGGAAGACGACGCGATCACCTTCCTGACCAAGGCCGCCAACGCCGGCAGCGAGCGGCTCGAGGTCTACGTGGAGCTCGCGCGCCTGCACCTCCCGCGGAGCAACTTCGAGGACGGGCGCGCGGCGGCCAAGAAGGCCGTCGACATGAGCCCCGACGACGTCGAGCTGTGGCTGCTCTACGGGCAGCACCTCGAGGGGGCCAAGGACCTGGCCGGCTACCGCAAGGCGCTCGAGAAGGCGCTCGAGGTCGACCCCAAGAGTGCTTTGGCCCACAGCCGGCTGAGCGAGATCTACCTGAGCGAGGGCAACCTGGACAAGGCGCTCGAGCACGCTCAGCAGGCGGCTCAGCTCGACGCCGAGAACTTCGAGGCGCGCCTGGCCGTGGGCAAGATCCTGCTCGCCTACGAGCGCCCCCACAACGCGCGCAAGGAGCTCGAGAAGGCCCGCGCCTTGAACGACACCTGGGAGGTGCGCTTCCTCCTCGGTCGCGCCGAGGTCCTGACCGCGGCGGGCTCGAGCGGGTATCGCAACATGCAGGAGGCGCTCAAGAAGGCGCCGGCCGAGCGCGCTCCCCAGCTCTGGGTCGAGGCCGCCACGGTCGCCCTCGAGAAGGGGCTCTACCGGGATGTGCGCTCGGACCTCGAGGCTCAGATCAAGAAGCACCCCAGCTCCTACGACCTGCGCCTGCTCCTCGCGCGCAGCTACCTGGGCGACGACCGCGCTGCCCGTCACCGCGATGTCGTGGTGGCGCACCTCGAGAAGGCGATCGGGATCGAGCCCTCGCGGCGCGAGGCGCCGCTCCTGCTCGGCAAGTTCTACGAGAAGGCCGGCGAGCCCAAGCCCGCGATCGAGGCCTACGACATGGGCCTCAAGATGGACTCGCGCGACAAGGAGCTGCTCTTCCGCAAGGGCTGCGCGGCGATCGAGGCCAAGCTGTGGGACGTGGCCGTGCAGGCGCTCAAGACCCTGGTCGATATCGACAGCAGCTACCCCGAGGCGAAGGTCAAGCTCGACGAGGCCAACGAGGGCGCGTTCTTCTCCAAGAACCAGTAGCGTGCTCGATCTCCTCTACCTCCTCTCGCGCGGGGTCTTGTTCCAGCTCGACCCCGAGCGCGCCCATGAGCTGACCCTGTGGGGGGCCGAGCGCTTCGGGCGCCTGCTCGGCGCGCTCGCGCGTCGCGGGCCCGAGGTGCCAGCGCAGCTGTGCGGCCTCGAGCTGCGCTCGCCGGTCGGGCTGGCGGCGGGGCTCGACAAGAACGCCGTCGCGCTCCCCCTCTGGGAGCGGCTCGGGTTCGGCTTCGTCGAGATCGGGACCGTGACGCCGCGCCCTCAGGTCGGCAACCCGCGCCCGCGCGTCCACCGACTCAAGCAGGCGCGAGCGCTGATCAACGCCATGGGCTTTCCCAACGAGGGCGCCGAGGCGATCGGGGCGCGCTTGGAGCGGCTGCGGAAGGCTGGGCGCTGGCCCAAGATCCCGATCGGGGTCAACGTCGGCAAGAACAAGGACACGCCCGCCGCGGAGGCCAGCGCCGACTACCGCAGCGCCGCGGCGCGCCTGGTCGAGTTCGCCGACTACCTCGTCGTGAACGTCAGCTCGCCCAACACGCCTGGCCTGCGCGCGCTGCAAGGCAAGGACGACCTGGCGCGGATCCTGGGAGCGGTGGTCGAGGTCTCGGGCGGAAAGCCGGTCCTGATCAAGCTCTCGCCCGACCTCGAGGACGAGCCCCTGGCCGAGGCGGTCGAGGTCGCCCGTGAGGGGGGCGCGGCGGGCCTGATCGCGACCAACACCACGATCACGCGTCCGGTCGCCGACCCCCGCGAGCACAAGGGCGGCTTCTCGGGGCGTCCGCTCTTCCCCCTCGCGAAGGGTCGCCTGGAGGTCCTGCTCGCGGCCGCCGGCGATCTGCCCGTGGTCGGGGTGGGCGGGGTGGACGGCCCCGAGCGCGCCGGAGCGCTCCTGGACCTCGGCTGCGCCGCGGTCCAGCTCTACACGGGGCTGATCTACGAGGGGCCCGGGCTGCCAGCCCGGATCAACCGAGGGCTGGCGAAGCGCTAGCCCGAATCCTGCACGAGTCCGAGCCTGCG
>CALDQK010000795.1 GCA_937911525.1 uncultured bacterium | reverse complement strand
AGCGCGGGGAAGCTGGACACAACCCTCGGTTGTGTCCAGCCTCTCGCGACGACCACTCGCGACGACCCTCGGTTGTGTCCAGCCTCTCGCGACGACCAAACCCTCGGTGTCCAGGCGCCGAGAGCGAGCCAGGCTGCCTGGAGCTAGACGGAGGAGCGGGAGCTGAGGGCGCGCTCGAGGGCGGCGGAGAGCTCCTCCAGCCCGTAGGGCTTGGAGACCACGCAGCAGGCCCCCTCGGCGATCGCGCGCTCGGCCTCGCCGTCGTAGCTGTGCCCGGTGATCACGATCGCCTCGAAGTCGGGGTCGACCTCGCGCATTTGGGCCAGGAGCTCTCGCCCGCTTCGTTTGGGCATTTGGAGGTCGACCAGGAGCAGGTCGAAAGCCTGCGGGTCGGCTCGGTAGCGCTCCAGCGCTTCGTCGGCGTCGACGTAGAGCGTGACCTCGTGGCCGAGGGAGCGCAGGAGCGAGGCGGTCACGCGTCCGACCACCCGTTCGTCGTCGACGACCATCGCGCGGACCGTGGTCTGGGCAGGGCTCGCGGCGGGGACGGCCTCTGCGGCGGCGGGCGTGTCGTGCTGCGGCAGGTAGATCGAGAAGCGGGCGCCGGCCCCGGGCTCGCTCTCGACTCGGATCGAGCCGCGATGGGCCTCGATCGCGCCGAACACGCTGGCCAGCCCCATGCCCGTCCCTTCACCCGGCTCCTTGGTCGTGAAGAAGGGCTCGAAGATCCGCCGCCGGACCTCCGGACTCATGCCGATGCCCGTGTCCGTGACCTGGACCTCGAGGTAGGTCCCCGGCTCGAGGTCCAGGGCCAGGCCGCTGGCGGGGAGCTGAACCTCTCGAGAGCGGAGGCTCAGCCGGCCGCCCGCGGGCATGGCGTCGCGCGCGTTCAGGCCGAGGTTGAGGAAGGCGCTCTGGAGCTGGGCGGGGTCTCCCGAGACTTGCGGCGCGCTGGCCTCCAGGACGAGCTCGAGCTCGATCCGCTTGTCGATCCCGCGCTCCAGAATGCCGACCACGTCCTGCAGCAGCGCGTGCAAGTCGACGGTCACGGGCTTGGCGACCGTCTTCTCTCGCCGGCCGAAGGTCAACAGCTGCTCGGTCAGCCCGCCCGAGCGCTTGGCGAGCAGGCGGATCTGCTCGGCGCACTCCTTGACCAGGTCGACCCGGTGCGGGGCCTGGGCCAGCAGCTCCGCGTAGCCAAGGATCCCCGCGAGCTGGTTGTTGAAGTCGTGCGCGACCCCGCTCGCGAGCTGGCCGATCGCGTTGAGCTTCTCCATGTGGTGCAGGCGCTCGCGCAGCTCGGCCTCGGCCTGGTTGGCGCGCACGCGCTCGCTCACGTCGACCTGCGTGCCCCACACCCGCGTCAGGTGGCCGTCTTCGATCACCCCCGTCAGGCTGTTGGCGAACCACACGACCTCGCCCTCCTGGGTCAGCTCCCGCGAGACCTCGCCCGAGCTGCGGTAGCCCTTGGCGATCGCGCGGCGGAGGAACTCGCGGCTCTCGGGGTTCTCGGTGTCGTGGAGCTCCCGCATCGGCTTTCCGATCAGCTCCTCCGGCGAGGAGAGCCCATACATGCGCGCCATGGCTGGGTTGCACTCCACGACCGCCCCCTCGTAGAGCAGGTCGATCTGCTCTTCGATCGGGAGGTCGATCGGGACCGGCGAGGGGGGCTCGAACAGGTAGAAGCCCTCGGTGCTGTGCTTCATGAGGGAGGCCAAGCGCTCCTCGCTCAGGCGCAGCTCCTCCTGGGCCCGGCAGCGCTCGGTGACGTCGAGGGCCAGCCCGATCATGCGCACCGGGGCCCCCGACTCGTCGCGGACGGTGTCGCCCACGGCGCGGATCCAGCGCGTCTCACCGCCGGGGCGCACGATCCGCATCACGAGACGGTGCTCGCGCTCTCCCGCCAGGCAGGCCTGGACGTCCGCCTGCCAAGCCTCCCGGTCCGCGGGGTGGAGGCGCTCCCTGACCGCCTCGAGGTTGCCGGGGAAGTCCTCGGTCGTGTAGCCAAAGAGCTCCAGGAGGCCGGGATCCCAGCGCACCTCGTCGCTGGCGAGCGTCCACTCCCACATGTTGGCGCCCGCCAGGCGGTGGGCTAGCTCGTAGGTCTGGTTCGAGCGCTCGAGCCGCTCGACGACCTCGGACATCCGCTGGAGCTCCAGCTCGAGCTCGCCTTGACGCGCTTCGATCTCCGAGGCCTCACCCATGCGTGTTCGCAGCTTGAGCGCCGCTGAGGGCCTGGACAAGTCTGGCGGGATGAATGGCCACTCAGCGATATCGGCGCAGGTAGTCCTTGAGGCGCAACTTCTTACGGGTCGAGTCCGAGGTCATGTAGCGGACCTTGCCGTAGATCTTGCGCTCGGGCCCCCAGGCGCGGTCGTAGCGGCCGAACACCCAGCTGATCCCGCTGTAGGAGTTGGGGTTGCGCCCGTCCAGCGCGTAGCGGTTGTTGAGCTCGATCAGGCGCTCGAAGGCCTGGGCCGGGGTCTCGGACCAGGCCAGCACCTTCTTGCCCCACAACATGCGCAGGTAGTTGTGCATTCGCCCCTCGCGGACCAGCTGGCGCTGGGCGGCGTTCCAAATGTCGTCCTCGGTCTCGGCGGCGGCCAGCTGCTCGAGCGAGTAGAGCTCGGGGCGCGGGTCGTCCTCGTGGTCGCTCAGGGTCTTGCGGGCCCAGTCAGGCAAGCCCTCGTAGCGGTCGTAGTCGTCGGTCCGGGCGCAGGTCGCGTAGCCCAGCTCGCGCCAGGTGATCAGCTCGTCGAGGAAGGACTCGACGGGGGCAGACATGCCCCACCAGCCCTCCCGGCTCCCGCTCGCCTTCTCGGCGGTCTTGCCGGGGTTCCAGTCGTCGCGCTCGGCCAGGGCCCAGAACACCTGGTGCGCGGAGAGGACGCCCCAGTGGAGGTAGGGCGAGAAGCCGCTGGCGGCGTCGTCGTCGGGGTGGTTGCGCCCCTCGCCGTAGGCCACGAGGCGCGCCTCGAGGAAGCGCGTCAGCAGCTTCTGCGCCTCGGACTCGCCCCCGGGAATGAACGCCTCGACCGAGCCGACCTCGTGGTCGATCGGGAGCGCGCCGAGGTCGACCGCCGCGAGGTCGGTCTCGGGCCAGCGCTGGCTGACCTCGGCGGGGATGCTCGGCGCGCGGGGCAGGTCCTCGAGGTTCGCGAAGGGGTCCTCCTCGGGCCGCTCGGCGAGGTGAGGCAGGAGCTCCTTCTGGAGGTGGCGGCGCAGGCTGTGCGCCTTGGTGAACACCCGGTCCGTGGCCCGCAGCGGATAGAGCCCGTTGCCGTCCACGACCTCGAGGGGCACCTCGAGCTGTTCGGCCGCGGCCGCGTGCATGCGCGGCAGGAAGAAGGCGGGGAAGTCGTCGCCGACCACGGCGCAGGCGTCCTGGGCCAGTCGCGCCAGCAGGCCCTTGCCCGCTCCCGGCGTGGGCTCGAGGTAGGGGTAGTAGCGGACCGAGGCGCGCTCGCAGCGGCGCGCGTTCTCCTTCATGCCGGCCAGCACGAAGGCGTGGAAGCGCTCGCTCGCCCAGCGGTGGTCGCAGCGCAGGGCCTCCAGGATCAGGAGCGGCTTGCCCCAGTGACGGCACAGCGCCAGCGCGTGGTCGAGCGCGAAGCTCCAGCGCGTGCGGCGCGCCATGGTCATCCAGTAGAGGACGTAGCTGCCCTCCGGCCGCGGGAAGGAGTCGGGGTTCAGCACGCGCCGGCGGAGCGCGGGGACGGGGCTCTCGATCATTGGGACACTCTCGCCCGCTGCCCTGTGGGATC
>CALDQK010000794.1 GCA_937911525.1 uncultured bacterium | reverse complement strand
CCCACCCCCTCCGGAACGCATATGGGCCCTCCGAGGAGGGCCCATAAACGGCGACCTAGTCGCTTGTTGCACGTAAGCGGGCAATGGGACTCGAACCCACAACCCTCAGCTTGGGAATACCGCCGAGCGATTGTGCCCAGCCGTGCCCCAGTGGGGCTAAACGTGAAGTGGGCAAAGCGTTGCGCGTCATCGACCCGTGCCCTCATGGGCCCCCATGGGGCTGTTCATGCCGATGGAATGGCATGAAAAATGGCCTGTACGCCGCCTCCTGTTCTGTGGTGCCGAAGCACCGCTACGGACTGCGGCGCCGCGACTGGAGCGGCTTCGACGGCTTCGAGGCCTACGTCTGGACCTCGGTGCTGGCGGGCAACCTGGTGACCTTCGCGTGGCGCGAAAGCGAAGACCCGAGTTGATGCTTGATGAATCCGCTCAGCTCGACGTCGTGCACCCAGCCGAGCTCGCGCTGCGTACGCAGCACGGGCAGCAGCCGTCTCGGCAGCGTCCCAAGGCGCAGCCTCGGGTCGGCACCTGCGGAGAGCCGTCTGCTCGCGCGACGAGCTCCGCCGCGCCCAACTCAACCGCGCGGCGACTCGTGTGGGTCGCTCGTCAGTCCATTTCGGGACGGGCTGTAGCTAAATTTAGGACGACAGGCCGAAAGGAAGTGTTACGAACCTGCTAAACCAGGGAGCAACTCTTTCAAACCCCCGGTCAACATCTGAATCCCCACGGCCACAAGGATTAGACCCATGACACGGGTCACCACGTTGAGCCCGGTGGGTCCCATACGCTCCGAGATCGAGTCCGCGAGGCGCAGAGGGATCCAGAGTGCGACGCAGAAGAGCACCACGACCCCTGCCAGCAAGCCTCGGGCGCTCCAGTCAGGGCACTGACTCGCGGTGACGATCATGAGGCTGATCGCTCCTGGCCCCGCGATGAGGGGTATCGCCAGGGGCACGATCGCGACGTCCTCTTTGCTCTGGGCGTGCTCGAACTCCTTCGGTGTCTGCCGTGCATGGCTGGTTTGCGCGTGGAGCATGGCGATAGACATGCTCATGATCAGGATCCCTCCACCTGCCCGAAAGGCAGGGACTCCGATCCCGAAAGTAGCGAGGAGGCTATCGCCGATCCACACGGCGCCCACGAGGATTATGGCCACCGCGACAGCACAGCGACGGATCGTCTTGCGGCGCTCGTCCTGCGAGATGTCGGAGGTCATGGCAAGCAACGGGGGAATGGCCCCGATGGGGTTGGTGATCGCCATGAGCCCAACGAAGGCCTTCGCGTAGAACAGAACCTCGGGTTTCACGTCGACCACTGGACTCCTGCGGCTTGCAAACCTGAATCGGCGCGCGCCAGGGTAGCACCCGCAACCACGACCCCGGTGGCCGGTGGTCGAAGGGCATGCTCGGGCGGACACTGCTGGCGGAGGTTCGCATGTCAAGCCGCCGCCCTCGCAAGCGCCGAAAGCACTACCACCACGCTCGCAAGACGCCGCCGGGATCGCCCCCCGGGATCGCCACCCCCGAGCCAGCATCGCGGCCTGGCAGCCCTGCATCGGAAGGGGCGCCTGGGCCAGGGGGGGGACAGCTCAAGGCGATTGCCTATGGGCCGGAGTCGCTGAGTGAACACGACCTACAAAGCGGAGGGGAGGCGGAGTCAATCCGTGGTTCAGCGCCAGTCCTTTGGATCGACGTCGTCGGTCGGTGTGATTCCCATACCTTGGCCCAACTGAGTGGGCAGTTTCGGATCCACCCACTCGCGCTGGAGGACGTAGTGAACACCCACCAGCGCCCGAAGCTGAAGGAATACGACGAACACCAATTCCTCGTCTTGCGCGCTCCAACCCTGGAGACTCATGAAGACGGAGAGTCCGAGGTCCACAGCACGCAGGTGAGCATCTTTCTGGGCAGAGATTATGTCCTCACGGTTCAGGAGCACCAGAACCCTGCGTTCACGGTCGTCGCTGAACGAATTCGAGCGAAGAAGGGGAAGATCCGCTCGGGTGGCGCAGACTACCTGGCCTACGCCCTGGTCGACGCCATCGTTGACTTCTTCTTCCCCATTCTGCACCACCTGGGTGACGAGGTAGATCGGCTGGAAGAGGAGATCATCGAGGGGCGTTGCGGGGACGCGCTCCAGCGGATCTACGCGCTCAAGCGCGAACTCATGGAGCTTCGGAGGGTCGTCTATCCGCTCAGGGATGTGCTGGTCCACTTCTACCGGGGCGATGTGGAAATGGTCGAGTCAGGCACCCAGGTCTACTTCCGCGACTGCTACGACCACACCGTCCAGGTCATGGACGTCCTGGAGTCCATACGAGATACGGCCAGCAACCTGATGGACCTGCAACAAAACGCGATCGCGCAGCGCATGAACGAAGTCATGAAGGTGCTCACGATTATCGCCACCGTGTTCATTCCTCTCTCCTTCCTCGCTGGGCTCTACGGCATGAACTTCGATGGAAACGCGTCCCCCTGGAACATGCCCGAGCTTCGCTGGCGTTACGGATACCCGCTCGCCCTGGGCCTGATGGTTGCTGTGGCCTCCGGCATGGTGACCTACTTCTGGCGAAAGGGCTGGTTGACCTCGTCCACGACCATCCGCCGAGAGGCCAGCGCTCCAGACTCATGACTACGCGCCGGGGCTCCTCTGCACCGAACTGGCAGAGCCCAGGCCTTCCTGAGGACCCGCCTCGACGGCTGGTTGGCGCTCGATCCCGCGTCAATTCAAGGCTGTTCTGACGGTCGCCGTGGGGTGTTCCTGCCCAGTTCCGCCGTGATCGACCACGACACGATCGTCTGTCGCCGCGTGTCAGGACCGTTCTGGATTGACACGCCGCGTTCGTTCGCTGAAGCCGTCCTTGCCTTAGCCCCGCGTCACCTGAGCTATTCCATTCGGGCGATGATATCTTCCCACCTCATGGCTGACGCGCTCCGACCCCAGCTCTCCCGCACAGGGACGTCGCGTTCTTGACGGCGACGCGACCTGGCATATCGACGCGAAACCGCGCGCCCAAGAAGCAACTCGCGGTCGCCGTCAGCACTCTCGGAGGATAGGTGTTCCCGATCCAGAGCAGCGTTCTCAGCTGCAGGCCGCCCGCGGTCACGATCACCCTGATCGTCATCAACGTCGCCGTGTTCCTGTTTCAAGCCGGCCTGCCTGAGTACGTCTTGGACGCGTTCATCCAGGACTTTGGCCTGGTCCCGGCGCGCCAAACCTGGGCGCTCGAGCGCGCCCCCTGGCGTCTGGACTTGTGGGCCGTGCCCGCACTCACCTCTATGTTCTTGCACGGGGGCTGGGCACACATCGCGGGCAACATGGTCTTCTTGTGGGTCTTCGGAGACGGGGTAGAGAACCGCCTTGGACACGGGCGGTTCCTGGCCTTCTATCTCCTCACTGGCCTCGTCGCTGGTCAGACGCAGGCGCTCCTGGACCCGGAGAGCGCGATCCCGCTAGTGGGGGCCTCCGGCGCGATCTCTGGGGTCCTCGGCAGTTACCTGCTCCTCTACCCGCGCGCCTGGGTCACGGTCCTGCTCCCCGTGCTCTTCATTCCCTTCTTCTTCGAAGTCCCGGCCCTCCTGTTCCTGCTGTTCTGGTACTTCCAACAGCTGCTCTCGGGGACCCTGTGGGCCCTGAGCGACGCGGCGGCGCACGCCACGGGCGGCGTGGCTTGGTGGGCGCACATCGGAGGGTTCGTGGCCGGCCTGACCCTCTTGGGCCTGTTTCTCGACCGACAACACAAGGGGTATCGGCGCCGCGAGTACTGCGACCGCTACCGCTACAGCGAACGCTTCTGAGGCCTCATGACCGGAATGGGCGACCTGCTCTGGATCTTCTTCATCATCACGATGCTTCAGCCGATCCTCACCCAACGACTACTCGGCTCCCAGCGAATCCGGCTCATGCGGCGACTGGAGCGCGAGCGAGAGTCGCGCGTCATTCTCCTGGTGCACAGGCAGGAAACCATGGGCTTCCTGGGCTTCCCCTTCTTCAAGTTCATCAACATCGAGGACTCCGAGCAGGTGCTGCGCGCGATCCGGCTCACCGCCGACGACGTGCCCATTGACCTCGTCTTGCACACGCCCGGCGGGTTGGTGCTGGCGGCGGATCAGATCGCGCGCGCCCTGCGTGAGCACCCTGCCAAGGTCACTGTGTTCGTCCCCCACTACGCCATGAGCGGGGGGACCTTGCTCGCCCTCGCGGCCGACGAGATCGTCATGGACCCCCACGCGGTGCTGGGCCCAGTCGACCCTCAACTCGGCCGCCGGCCCGCGGCATCGATCGTGCGAGCCGTGGAGGCCAAACCCGTCGAACACGTCGACGACCAGACGTTGATCGAGGCTGACGTGGCGCGCATGGCTCTGCGCCAGGTGCGCGAGACCGTGAGGGCTCTGCTGGCTGGCAAGCTCGAGGGGCAGCGCGCCGACGAAGTCGCCGACACCCTCTCCCAGGGGACCTTCACCCATGACTACCCGATCACCTGCGAGCGCGCGCGCGAGCTCGGACTCACGATCAGCTGTGACCTCCCGGAGGGGGTCCACGAGCTGATGGCCCTCTATCCGCAACCTCAGAATCGCCGCCCGAGCGTGCACTACCTCCCGATGCCCTACGGGAGGAGAGGCGAGCGCGGCGAGCCGAAGTCAGAGCGCTCCAGAGCGTGACCGCGGTCGTCTCCCTCCTCGTCGTCGTCGTCTTGGCGTTCGTCGTGACCCGCGTGGCGACCGTCGCCCTGGTGCTGACCGGCATGTCGCCCGAGATGGCGCGATTCCAGGCTCGCTCGGCCTTTACGGGCTGCGGGTTCACGACGGCGGAAGCCGAGGCCGTCGTCAACCACCCCGTCCGCCGGCGGATCATCCTCACCCTGATGCAGCTGGGCAGCGCCGGAGTCGTGGGCGCTTGCGCCACCCTCTTCCTGTCGTTCGTGAACGTTAGTGACCGTGAGGCCTTGCTGGTCCGCTCCGGCGTGCTGTCGATTGGGCTGCTCGCCCTCCTCCTGATCGCGCGCAGCCGCTGGATCGAGCGGCATCTCGCCCGCGTCATCGCCCGGATCCTGCGGGTGGTCACGGACCTGGAAGTCCGTGACTACCGCGGGCTCCTGCGGCTGGCCGACGGATTCGCCGTCTCGGAGCTCCGGGTGGAAGAGGGGGATTGGTTGGCCGGCCGGACCTTGATCGAGCTGAATTTGCCCGCCGAGGGGATTTCTGTGCTTGGGATTCACCGCGACGACGGCGGCTACGTGGCCGTCCCGCGCGGGACGAGCACCGTCGAGGCCGGTGACCTGCTCGTACTCTACGGACACGGTGAAGCGATCACCGACCTCGACTCCCGGAGGCGAGGAAAGGCAGGTGAAGAGGCGCGCGCCGCAGCCGTGGCTCAGGAAGAGTCCCGCCAGCAGGAGCAGGACGCACAGGAGCAAGAAAGAGTTGGGTAGGGCGCTGCACACAATTGATCGAAAGAGGAACGCTCAATCAATCCCAATCGATCGAAGAGCGAGGCAACAGTGCCTCCTACGGAGACCACTCCCTGAGAGATAAAGTCAGCGAGCCATTTCTCAGGAAAGAGTTGGGTCCGGTTTGCCAGCGACACCTGCAAGATTCTGCTCGATCGTGGCGGTGATCCGAGAAAGTGGGAGATGGTTGGGATCGTGCCCGAACGGATCGTCAAGCTCAGCGGCCAACGACTCGATCGCGAACACCGGGAGGCTTACAAGTAGGACAACAATGGGGGTCAAGGGCCCGGCCTTCGCAATGATCCCGAGGGGCAGGGTAATGACGAATGCGAGCACGATCTGCCGCACTACGACCACATATCCTAGCGGTGTCGGCGTCCGCCTGATGCGCTCGGCTCCCCCGAGGAAATCAACCAGTGAGCAGAGCTGACGCTCCGCCAGCTGCGCCATGAACGGACTCAAGGGCGGGGTCGCTTCAGCGATCATGCCGGAGAGTTGACGCGCCGCGTGGAGCGGAGGGTGGTGGGCACTGGTGCACTCAGCAGCGACGCCCGCTGGCAAGAGACGATTGGCCTCGGCTTCAACGCTCTCGTCGCGGAGCCAACGGCGAGTCGCATGGGCGAAGACCACCACCCACCTCCCTGCCCGCTCACCGAGTTCCGCGTTGGCATGCTCAGTCAGGATGCGGTGTAGATTCCGCGAGGCGTTGACGATCCCTCCCCACAGCGTCCTGGCCTCCCAAAACCGTGCGTAGGCAGCGTTAGCCCGAAATCCTAGAGTCAGCGCGACGAGGATCCCGCCCACCTCGTGATAGGCAATCGGAGTCGCTATGCGCCACCCGCTCCTGTAAGCGACCACACACCCCACGGAGACTGCGAGGGTTGCAATGGTCTGCACCCACACCTCGCGGCGGAGGCTGCTGAGGGGTTGGAGCAGGAACCATTGCCAGCGATTTCGTGAGTAGTCGTACATTCGGTCTCTTTGGGGCCCGCAAAGGTAGCAGATCCAGATCGACTACCTACTGAGGTTCATTGAGTCGCCCTTGCAAGTAGGCGAGCACCTCGCGGAACTGCGCCCGCTCGCGCTCGAGGCGGTCGAGCAGGTGAAGGATCACCTCTTGGCCCGGGACGTTGACGTCCAGCTCCCGCTGCAGATTCCAGCAGATCCGCACGCGGTCCAGCGCGCGACGGGTGTATCGCCCCGACGGATCGGGGCGGACGACCTGAGCCTGCTCGAGGGTCAGGAGGAACTCCTCCGAGACGCCGAGCACGCGGACGACCTCGCTGCGCGCCAGCCGCTCCTCGCTCATCGAGCCCTCCCCAGAATCTCCTGACGGAGATCCGCGCCATAACGCTCGCCCAAGGCGCGAGCCGCCTCTCTAGCGGCCTCGTCGTCTTGGTCTACCTCGGGCACGCGGACCTGCAGCGTCACGTAGAGGTCTCCGTGCTCCCCCCCGCTCGCTGGCAGCCCTTTGCCACGCAGCCTCAGCTTTCGCCCCGTATTGGATCCGGGCGGGACCTTGAGGTCCACCGCCCCGTCCAGCGTGGGCGCCGAGACGGTCCCCCCGAACATGGCCTCTCCGACCGTCACGGGCAGGTCGTAGTGCAGGTCGCGCCCCTCGCGGCGGAACAGGGGGTGCGGCTCGATCCTCACCACTACGTAGAGGTCCCCCTGGGAGCCACCGCCGGAGCCTGCCGCGCCCTGACCCGAGAGGCGGAGGCGCTGACCGTCGTCGATGCCCGCCGGGATCTTGACCTCCAGGGTCACGGTGCGCTCAATTACGCCCTCGCCGCCGCAGGTCGCGCAGTCGGGCCCTCGCGACTCTCCGCTCCCCCCGCACGCGTCGCAGGGAGCCCGGAAGCGAATCGGCCCCTCGGCGACGTCTCGCGCCCCCGTCCCGCCGCAGCTGCTGCAGGTCTCCCTCCCCCCGGTCGCTCCGAGTCCCTGGCAGGGCTCGCAGCGCTCGGGCCGGGTCAGTCGAATGCTGCGCATGCTCCCCTTCGCGGCTTCCGCGAGGCTGATCGACAGCTCGGCCTCCACGTCGGCACCTCGACGGGCCCGGGGGCGCCGCGCCCTGCCTCGGCGCGCGCGACCCAGGAGGTCGCCGAACAGGTCTCCCAGATCGACGTCGCCTTCGAACGAGTAGCCGCCTTCGCTCGCGCGCGCGCCGTGCGCCGCAGACTCCTGCCAGCGCTTGTAGGCCCTGGCCTTCTCCGGGTCGAATCCGACCTTCGCGGCGTCCTCACCGAACTCGTCGTAGAGCGCGCGCTTTTCGGGGTCGGAGAGGACCTCATACGCTGCGCTGGCTTCCTTGAAGCGCTCCTCGGCGGCGGTGTCCCCCGGGTTGACATCGGGGTGGTGTTTCCGCGCCAGCTTGCGGTACGCCTTCTTGATCTCATCCTTGGTCGCGGAGCTCGTCACTCCTAGCACGTCATACAGCGATCTCGAGCTCACTCACTCACTCCCCACGATCCTCGGCCTGAGGCGCTGACGCCAAATGACGGAAGCCCAGGCTATCAAGAGCCGGCTAGCCGGCTAGTCACCCTCAACCTCGTCGAGGTCGAGGGACCAGCCCAGGTCGGGTCCCCAGTGTTCGACGAGCGCGCGAACCTGGATCAGGAACTCGTCGAGGTCGAATGGCTTATCGAGAACGGTCACTTCGAACTCCGACGCGCGCGCGTGGATCGCCGCATCTCCGAAGGCCGTGATCAGGAGGAATCGCGTCCGGGGGTCCCGCACGAAGTTCCACTCCAGCACCTCGACCCCGCTGGCGCGGGGCATGCGGACGTCGGAGACGACCAGGTCGTAGGGAGGATCTCGCTGCAGGTGCTCCCGCAGCTCGAGGCCGTCGGCGGCCTCGACGACGTGGTATCCCTCCCCGACCAGCGCCTCGCGGAGGAGCTCGCGAAACGCAGGCTCGTCCTCAGCCAGCAGGATCCGGGGAGGAGACGCCTCGTCCGGCCCCACCGGCTCCAGCGCCGCGGCGGGCTCGTTGTACGTGTCTAGTTCCGGATCCTTGCTCAAGGCTGCTCCTCCTCCACGGCGTCCCCTCTTCCGCTCTGGCTGAGGACACGCCGTATGACCTCGAGCGCGGCGTCCCGGTCACTCCCAGCGCACTGACAGGACAGCAGCGCGCGCTCGGCCAGGACCAGCGCACGCAGTGTGGGTGTCAGGGGACGCCCGGCTCCGTCGCTCGCTCGATGGCTCGAGTTCTTCGTCGTTTCTCCTCTTCCTCTCCTGAGCTCACGCCGCGACCCGCTGCGGGGCAGCACGAGCTCCGCTGCGCTTCAGGGTCTCCAGCGCCGCGATCCGCTCCTCCAGAGGCGGGTGGGACAGGAACAACCTGCCCAGCCCGCCGCCGCCCTCGCGGATTCCGAAGGCAGCCAGGGCCTTGGGGAGCGCGCTCGGTTCGTGCGCCGCCTGCAGCCGGCGGAGGGCGGCGATCATCGCCTGGGGACCTTCGAGGTCGGCTGCTCCGCGGTCTGCGCTGAACTCACGTCGGCGGGAGAACCACATCACGATCACGGAGGCCAGGACGCCGAACAGCAGCTCGCACGCCATGACTGTGATCCAGTAGCCGATCCCCAGACCCGAGTGCTCCTCGTCGTCGCCTCTCAGGAGTACTCGGTCCACGAAGAAGCCGACCACGCGCGCCAAGAAGACCACGAAGGTGTTCACGACGCCTTGCAGAAGCGCCATGGTGATCATGTCCCCGTTGGCCACGTGGGAGACCTCGTGCGCGAGGACCGCCTCGACCTCTCGCCGGGACATGCCCTCGAGCAAGCCGGTGCTCACAGCGACGAGGGCATGGTTGCGGCGCATGCCCGTGGCGAACGCGTTGGGGTCGGGCGACGGGTAGACGGCGACCTCCGGCGTGTCGATCCCGGCCCGCGCTGCCTGGCGGTGGACGGTCTCCAGGAGCCAGGCCTCGGTCTGGCTCCTGGGCACCTCGATCACTCGAGCCCCCGTGGACGCCTTGGCGATCCACTTCGAGAGGGCCAGGGAGACGAAGGAGCCCCCGAAGCCGAGGACCGCCGCGAAGGTCAGCAAGCCTTCGTAGCTGAACAGCCCCCGCTGATCGAGCGCCTGATCGACGCCCAGCACGCGCAGGACGAGGCTCAGCAAGAGCACCACGGCGAGGTTGGTGGCCACGAACAACACGATCCGCTTGGCGAACATCGCTCTCCTCCTCGTTGGCGGTCGTCCGGGACGTCTTTGCACACTCAGTGCCAACCTGACGCCGTCCCACCCAAATGGCGCCCAAGGCCCTGATACCTGAGCTTTATCAGGCTTCGTGGCCGTTCGGACCACCCCCCCGCAAGTCCCTCTCGGCTGCCAATTTGACGCAGCGCGGTGCCGGCAACGCGTCGGAAGTGCCCAGGCAGCAACGACCTCTCGATCCAGGCCGATCGGGCACGCAGTTCGCAGTCAGCTTTGGATCGAACACTCATGCGAAGGGTCGCTGGGGGACGGCCCCGGAAGGAACCAGTGAACCCGCTCAACAACCCGTGGCTGATCGCCGCCTGGCCGGACCCCGGCTTCGCCGGCACCGACGCGATCCGCTACCTCGCGCGCCACCTCGGCGCCGTCAGCTTACGAACCCTCGACCTGCGCGCCTTCGTGGAGCCCCGCGGCGCCCACTCGACCTCGGGGCTGTTCCACAACCCCGCCGCCACCCCGCTCCTGGCGTGGCGCGACCCCTACGGGCGGCAGGACCTCCTGCTCCTGTGCTGCGACGAGGTGCCCACCCGGCGCCGTTGGGACTACTGCGAGGAGATCGCCAGCGTCGCCCACGAGTTCGGGGTCAAGCGGGCCGTGACCCTGGCGGGTGCCCCCGCGGCGGTCGATCCCGAGGAGGCGCCCGCCGTCCGCGGGGTGGCGACCTCGACGGAGCTGCTCTCCGAGCTCAGCCGCTTCGAGATCCAGCCCCTCGCGGAGGGGATCGTCCCGGGGCTCCCTGGCCTGCTGCCTCCCGTCCTCGCCAGTCAAGGGGTCGAGGCGGCGTGCCTCCTCGTCGACGTCCCCTTCTTCGCCACCGAAATGCAGAACCCCGCCGCGGCTCAGGCGCTCCTCGACCGCCTGGCCAGCCTGGCCGGCCTGGACCTCGACCTGTCCCCCCTCGCGGAGGCCGCGAAGCAGACGGTGCATCGCCTGGCGGTCCTCCAGGACCGCTTCGCCCGCTCCATGGCGGTGCAGATCTCGCTGCGCATGGACGAGGTCGAGGAGGAGGCAATGCGCGAGGCCGAGGACGAGCGCGAGGAAGATCAGGAGCGCTTCGCGGGAGACGCCGACGAGGAGCTCCGCGGCGAGGGACACCCCGAAGCCTCGGAGCCCGCGCCCTCGCTCAGCACCGAGGCCCGCGCGCGGATCGAGGACCTGTTCCGCCGCTCGGTGCGTGACCGACGGGCCGCGTTCGAGCTGAAGGCAGAGCTCGACCGACACGGGGTCTTCCAGGAGTTCGAGGACCGATTCCTCGACCTGTTTCGAAAGCCCAACTGACAACGACTCGATCACTCGAAGGAGGAGAACCATGACTCACGTACGCCGGAACGCCGCGCGTGGCCTCGTCGCCGCCCTGTTCGTGGCTGCGCTCGCGACGCCACTCGCCATGCTGTGCCTCAAGACGACCCCCGCCGTCGCCCAAGACGCCAGCCAAGACCTGCAAGCCGCCGAGCGGTTGAGCAACGCCTTTTCGTCCGTTTCCCAGAAGGTGCTGCCCTCGGTGGTGTTCATCGAGGTCGAGCGCGAGGTCGCCGGCCAGCTCGGCACCGGCCCCGGGGGGTTCAACGACCCCTTCGACCTGTTCAACGACGACTTCTTCGAGCGCTTCTTCCGTCGTCGCATGCCGGAGGGCTCACCCAAGCGCCAGGAGCCGCAGCAGCCGCGCTACCGCCAGCAGGGGCAGGGCTCGGGGTTCATCGTCGGCGCAGACGGCACGATCCTCACCAACCACCACGTCGTGGGTGACGCCGACAAGATCCGCGTCAAGCTCCCCGACGGCCGCAGCTTCGAGGCCGAGGTCGTCGGCACCGACCCCCAGACCGACGTGGCGGTGATCAAGCTCAAGGGCAAGGTCAGCGGCCTCCCGGCGCTCGCGCTCGGTGACTCGGACCGGCTCCGGGTCGGCGAGTGGGTCGTCGCCGTCGGCAACCCCTTCGGGCTCAGCCAGACTGTGACGGTGGGCGTGGTCAGCGCCAAGGGCCGCAGCCGGGTGGGGATCGTGGACTACGAGGACTTCATCCAGACCGACGCCGCGATCAACCCGGGGAACTCGGGTGGGCCGCTGGTCAACCTGCGGGGGGAGGTCGTCGGGATCAACACGGCGATCTTCAGCCGCAGCGGCGGCTACCAGGGGATCGGGTTCGCGATCCCGATCAAGCTCGCCGGCAAGATCCGCAAGCAGCTCGAGGCCAACGGAAAGGTCACCCGCGGCTACCTGGGCGTCCTGATCCAGGACCTCACTCCCGAGCTGGCTCAGTCGTTTGGGATCACCGCGCGGCGCGGGGTGGTCGTCTCGGAGGTCACCCCGGACTCGCCCGCCGCGAAGGCGGGGTTGCAGGTCGGCGACGTGATCCGCAAGCTGGACGGGCGCGAGGCGACCGACGTCGGCTGGCTCCGCAACGCGGTCTCCATGACGGCGCCGGGCTCGAGGGTCAAGCTGACCGTCCTGCGCGACGGCGCGGAACGAGAGCTCACGGTCGAGCTCGGCACGCTCCCAGCTCAGAGCCCGCCCAACGCGACCAGCGGGAGCGCGGAGTCTTCGACCAGCGACTTCGGCATCGTGGCTGGAGAGCTGACGCCCGAGGAGGCCAACCGCCTGGGCCACGCGCTGGGCTCAGGAGTGCTGGTGCGAAGCGTGGAGCCCAACAGCCCGGCCGCCCTGGCAGGGATCCAGCCTGGGAGCCTGATCACGCGAGTGGGCTCGACCCACGTCACAAGCCTGGCCACCTACCGCACCGCCATGGCGGAGGCCAAGAAGGCGGGCCGAGCGCTGCTGCTGGTCAAGGACGGGCGCGGGGCCCGATTCGTCGTCCTGTCGGGCGACTCCTAGCGCGCACCCCCGCTGAGGTGCTGGCCTCCAGGTAGAGTCCCGGGGTCGGCGGGTGGGCTCGAGCCCCACCCGGCTGGCCCCGGGACCCACACTTGGAGGCTTCCTTTGTGACTCGACCTCAGGAGACCCGCGTCGCGCTGGTCCTCAGCGGCGGCCTCAGCCTGGGGTCGTTCAGCGCCGGAGCCCTGGCGCAGACGATCGAGCTCCTCGACCAGCACGCGTCCGCCGAGCGCGGACCTCTTCGCCTGGACGTCGTCGCGGGGACCAGCGCGGGCGCGATGCTCGGCGCGGTCCTGGCGCACCACCTGGTCTCAGGCGCGAGCGTCGCCGAGATCCAGGACGCGCTGGCTGACCTCGCGGTGCGCGGGGCTGGCGTCGACTACGAGCCACACGATCCACGCCAGCTCCTGCCCGACCCCAGCGGCCACCATGAGCCCGCCCTCCTCAGCGGCCGAGCCCTGCGCAGCGCGCTGGAGCGCGCGCTGCGCCGCTCTCCCAGCGAGTTCTCGGGGCCACCCGTCTCGCTCGCCGTCGACCGGATTCGGCTCAGCTTCGCGCTCACCAACCTGCACGGGATCGACGTCAGCCTGCCTGGGGAGCGGGTTGCCCCCTCGCACCGCGTCGACCCCGCGGTCGACGGGACCACCTCGACGCGGCACGACGACCGGATCCGGTGGCGCCTCGGAGCGCCGCCCGAGAGCGCGAATCCGATCGACGGCCGCCCCCTGGCCCTGGGCGACGGCTGGGAGGAGGTGATCCAGGGTGCGCTGGCCTCCGCCGCCGCCCCGGGGGTCTTCCCGCCGGTGACGATCACCCGCTTCAGGTCGGAGTACGGGGAGCGCTGGCCGCGTGATCTCGCCCGAGAGGACTCGTTTCGGTTCACCTACGTCGACGGGGGCGTCTTGCTCAACGAGCCTTTGAGCGAGGCGATCGAGCTGGCTCGGCGAGAGGACGAGGGGGCGCCGAACGCCGAGCGCTGGTTCGTGCTGATCGACCCTCACGTCCGCGGGTCGAAAGCTACGCGGGTCCTCGAAGCGGACGCCGACTGGGCCCTCGTCACCGAGTGGGGCGAGGCCGGGGACGTGACGGGCTACAAACTCATGGAGCGGGGCTACGCCGGTCGCCTGATCGCGCACCTCTCCCGGCTCGGCAGGGTGGTCAAGGAGCAGGCTGCTCTCAAGGCTGCCGAAGTCTGCCCGGCGCCTCCGGACGGCGCCCTGGAGGCCCTCGAGGAGATCGCTCGGGACCGCGGCGTGCCGAAGGTCCACCGCGAACGCGCCCGGACCGTCCTCGACCAGCAGCGCAGGCAGGCGGCCCCATGGATCGTGGCGGTGACCCCCGAGAGCCGCGACGAGCCAGTCCCCCTCGCGAGCGCCTTCATGGGGAATCTGGGTGGAGTCTTCGCCAAGGACTGGCGTGGTCAGGACTTCCAGGCGGGCCGGCGCGTCGCCGACGAGGTCCTGAGGGGGGTGGGGCGCGGAGGGATCGGCACCCCACCCGACGCACCGCGGCTCTTGGCCCCGGACGCGCCCTCACGCGCGGACGCTCTGGAGAACCGCACCCGGAGTTTCCGGGACGTCGCGCCTGCGGTCCGCCGCCGGTTCCTTGACGCCATGCGCGCGCACCTGCGCGCCCTGGCGCGGGCTGGGGGTGCCCCCTCCGTCGTCGGTGGCGTCTTGGCCCGGGCGGCGAGCGAGCCTCTGCTCAAGGCGGCTTGCAACCCGATCGAGGAGACGCGCCAGATCGTGGTGTGGCTGGGTGGGAGCTCGGCGGAGCTTCGCCTAGGAGCCCACGTGCCCGTGCAGGTCGTATCCGAGAATGAGTCCGAACCGGCTCCCCTCGTCACGGTGATCGAGCTGCGCGACCGGCGTGCTCCGCGCCTGGTCGGCCCGCATGTGCTCGAGGACGAGCGAGGGCGATACATGGAGGTCCGCCGCAAGCGCGCGCTGAGCCTCAACGGCGACCTCGTGCGCACGATCCGCCTGGTGGGCGCTCCTCATGAATGGTGGGCCGCGGCGGAGCGCCGTCGCGAGCTTTGGCTTGGAGACCGCGACCACGCCTCCCCCGCGGACCTCACGGAATCCGCCGCCGGGCGCTCGTGACCCTGGCCGAGGCTCTCGCCCTCGCCTGGGGGCTGACCTACGCTCTGGGCGCGCTGACGGTCCCGAGTGTCCTCCTCCGCCGAGAGGCGCGCCCCATGGCCGCGGTCAGCTGGATCCTTGCGTTGCTGACGGTCCCCGCGCTGGCCCTGCCTGGGTGGTGGCTCCTGGGTCGCACCCACCTCTCCCGCCGACGGCAGCGTCGCCAGCGCGCGCACGCCGCGTTCTCGGCCGAGCTCGAGCGCGACCGGGGCGGCGACCCGAACGCGGAGGCTGCCTCGGCGCGCTTGCTCGCGGTGGTCAAGGCGCCGCGCGAGCTTCAGGAGTGGGTCTTCCCTCCGAGCGCCGGCAACATCGCCCGGCTCCTCACGCCCCCCGACGCCTTCAAGGCTTGGGAGCAGGCGATCCGCGGCGCGAAGCGCCACGTCCACGCCCTGTTCTACATTTGGCGCGACGACGAGGTGGGCCGCAAGCTGCGCGACGCCCTCGTGGAGCGCGCTCGAGCCGGCGTCGAGGTGCGTGTCCTCTACGACCACGTCGGGTGCCTGGGGATCGGGCGGCACTTCGCTCCCCTGACCGCGGCCGGGGCGCAGGTCGTTCCTTACCTTCCGCTCAGGCTCTTGACCCGGGCTCCCGTCGTGAACTTCCGCAACCACCGCAAGCTGCTCGTCGTGGACGGGGAGGTGGGCTACGTAGGCGGGATCAACGTAGGCGCGGAGTACCTGGACTGGTTCGACCTGGCCGCCGAGCTGCGCGGACCTGCGGTCGACCAGCTCCAGGAGGTGTTCGCCGACGACTGGCACTTCGCGGCGACGGAGGCGCTGACCGAGAGCACGTATTTCCCCTGGGCGGGCGGGAGCTCGGACCCGGCTGGGACGACGAGCTGCGCCGTCGTCGCCAGCGGGCCGGACCAGAGGCTCAACGCGACTCGTGAAATGCTCTTCCTCGCCGTCACCCGCGCGCAGGAGCGGGCCTGGTTCATGACCCCTTACCTCGTCCCGGACGAGGCCCTCACGGCCGCCCTGCGCGCGGCGGTCTACGGCGGCGCGGACGTTCGGCTGGTCGTCCCTGCGCGGTCCGACGTCGGCCTGGTCCGGCGAGCGGCTCGGGTCTACTACCCCGAGCTCCTCGAGGCTGGGGTTCGCGTGTTCGAGTACGACGGCATGCTGCACGCGAAGGCGGCCCTTTTCGACGCGGACCTCGCGCTCGTGGGCAGCGCCAACTTGGACTCCCGCAGCTTCCGGTACAACTTCGAAGTGGTGAGCTTCCTTCAGGGGGAAGAGATCGCCGGCCAGCTCCGGGACACCTTCCAATCCGCCTTCGCGCGCAGCTCCGAGGTCGAACTCGAGGCGATCCGTCGTCGGTGGGTCGGCGCCAGGGTCGTCGACGCCGCCGCCCACCTCCTCAGCCCCCTGCTCTGATCCCGCTCTGTCTCACGAACGTGACTGACAGTCCTTGACTCCGCTGGCCGCATGGCGGCTGCCAAGCTGACAATGGCCCCGGCGCGGGCGCGGGGCAGGAAGGTCACTCAAGTACAAGGCTAGGCCCCAAGTAGGCTTGCGGTGGGCCTGGGTGCTTCTCCTCCTCTCGCGACTGGTACAGCCTTCGCTGTCCGCAGGCAGACGCACGAAGGAGGTGCAGAACATGACGAACGAACTGACCCGCAGGGCCCCCTTGGGCTCGTTCCCCGCCTTTCCCCGCAGCTTCGCTGAGCTCATGCGCTGGGATCCAACCCAGGACAGCTTCTTCGCTCCTCAGCAGCGCGGCGGCTGGTCCCCTCGCGTGGAGCTCAAAGAAGACCCCGAGCACTACCTCGTCCAGGCTGAGTTGCCGGGCTGCAAGAAGGAGGACATCAAGGTCACCCTCGAAGGGGACACCCTTACGATCCGCGGCGAGAAGAAGGAGGAGGAGAAGCGCGAGGACGAGAACGTCCACGTCTACGAGCGCTCCTACGGCTCCTTCACCCGGTCTTTCCGCTTCCCCAGCGCGGTCGACGCCGAGCAGGTGTCCGCGGAGACGAGCGACGGCGTCCTCTCGGTGAGGGTCAAGAAGGCCGAGCAGTCCAAGTCGCGAACCGTCGAAATCAAGAGCACCTAGGAGGGGACACCATGGACCTGAGCAAGTGGAACCCGTTCAAGTTCCTCCGCAAGAAGAAGGAGGAGAAGGCCAAGCAGGAGCAGCTGGCCAAGGCGCAAGCCTCCACGGCGCTGGCAGCACCCGCCGCTTTCGACCCTCAGCACTTCGACCGGCTGATCCAGCAGGCGTGGACCAACCCCTTCGCGCTCCTCCGGGAGCCCTGGCCTGCGTTCGGCGGCCTGAGTGAAGGCTGGTTCGGCGACCACAGCTTGGCCAGCTTCAGCCCAAGGGTCGACGTCGTGGACGAGAAGGACCATCTTCGCGTCTCGGCCGAGATCCCCGGGCTGGGGCCGGAGGACGTTCACCTCAGCGTGCAGGAGGGGCTGCTTACCCTGAAGGGTGAAAAGCGGCACGAGGCCGAGTCCGAGGAGGAGGGGTGCTTCCGCACCGAGCGGAGCTACGGCTTCTTCGAGCGCCGTGTACCGCTCCCGAGGGACGTGGACACGGAGCAGGCGGAGGCCACCTTCGAGAAGGGAGTCCTAGCGATTCGCTTCCCCAAGCGGGGAGAGCGCTCCGCCGCCAGGGAGATTCCGATCAAGTAGGGCCGAGCCCCAGGGTCACTACGAGCGACTGCTGTGCGGTGCAGCTTCAGCAGTCGCTCGTCGTCTTCTTGGCGCGAGCTGATCGACTCGAGCCGTAGCAGCGCTGGTGGTGCTGAGCAGGAGTCGGCTGAGAGGCGGCAGGGGCAAGTGATGAGCAGGAATCCGAACAACAACGAGCGATCGCGGTATCTCCCCGATCTCTGGAGGCTTCCACGGCCCTGGCCTCGTCACCCAGCTGGCGCCCCCATACCCCTATCGTGTCCCTTCGGCAGGCGTGCTTGAAGTGAGATTTCTCGCCAAGCCAAACTGGACGAGGGTCGACCCGTCCGTTCCGGAAGCGCATCACGAGATCCCGAATCCCGCCGGTCCGCCGACGCTAGCCAGCGCCAGCCCAGCCGCCTAAGTCATCGCGCACCTGGCGCTTGCCACCAGCACCAACGCCTCGCGCAGCTTGGCACAGTGGTTGTGTGGAGCTGCGAGGAGGCCGCGTGGGTCGCAAGCCGAAGAAGAGAGCCAAGCCGAAAAAGCGCAAGCGACCGCGGCGCAAGCAGAAGCCGAAGCCGCCCGGCGTGACCCGCGTGGACGAGGAGGAACTCAAGGCCCTGATCGAGCGCTCGAAGGAGGGCGCCCTGTCGGAAGACGAGGCCGGAGAACTCAAGGCCGTCGTCGAGACGCTGGCCTACGTGGTGCGCGAACTGGACGAGAAGAACCTGACCATGCGGCGCCTGCGCGCGCTGTTCGGGATCTCGATGAGCGAGAAGCTCAGCAGTCTGCTGCCCAAAACGCAGGGCGGCGAGCAGGGCGGCGAGGCCGGCGCCGACAACACGGCGATCGGCGAGACGCCGGACAAGCCACCTCCAAAGGGCCACGGCCGCAACGGCGCCGCCGCCTACACCGGCGCCGAGCGCGTGGAGGTCCCCCACGACTGCCTGAAGGGCGGTGACCTCTGCCCAAGCTGCGCCAAGGGCAAGGTCTACGAGCAACGCCACCGCCCGCACCGGATCGTCCGGGTCGAGGGCCAGGCTCCGATCAAGGCGACCGTCTACGAGCTCCAGGCCTTCCGCTGCAATCTCTGCGGCGAGGTCTTCGTGGCCAAGCCACCAGACGGCGTCGACAACGAGCACAAGTACGACGCCAGCTCGAGAGCCATGAACGCGGTGTTGAAGTATGGGACAGGCTTGCCGTTCCACCGGCTCGATCGACTCCAGGGCAGCCTGGGGGTCCCGCTCCCAGCCACGACGCAGTGGGATCTGGTCAAGGCGTCCGCTGCCGAGGCGACGCCTGTCTACGAAGAACTGATCCGGCTCGCAGCCCAGGGAGAGCTGCTCCACAACGACGACAGCACCATGCGCGTCCTCTCGCTCATGAAGGAGAACGCTGAACTACGCGAGTCCGGCGCCGGCAAGGGCGTCAGGACGGGCATGTTCGTGACCGGGGTGCTCTCGGTCACGGGCGGGCGCCGCGTGGCGCTGTTCTTCACCGGCCGCAAGCACGCGGGCGAGAACCTAGAGGCGGTGTTGGCCAAGCGCTCCGAGGAACTGGGCCCGCCGCTTCACATGGGCGACGGCCTCGATCGCAACGACCCGGCCACCGCCGAGACGGTGCGCGGCTGCTGCCTGGCCCACGCCCGGCGGAAGTTCGTCGAGGTCCTTGAGAGCTTCCCCTCCGAGTGCGAGCACGTGCTCAAGCAGATCGCGCTGGTCTACAAGCACGACGACGAGTGCCGCCAACGCGGGCTCTCGGCCGAAGCGCGGGTGGACTATCACGTCCAGCACAGCAAGCCGGTGCTCGACGCCCTGAAGAAGTGGCTGGACGATCAGCTCGAGCAGCGGCTGGTGGAACCGAACTCGTCGCTCGGCGGGGCGATCAACTACATGCTCAACCACTGGGAGAAGCTGCTGCTCTTCCTGCGCGAGCCGGGCGCGCCGCTCGACAACAACGCCTGCGAGCGGCAGCTGAAGAAGGCGATCCTGCACCGCAAGAACTCGCTCTTCTACAAGACGCTGAACGGGGCCCGCGTCGGCGACCTGTTCATGAGCCTGATCTACACGACTGAGCTCGCCGGGGAGAACCCCTTCGAGTATCTGACCGCCTTGCTGAACCACACCGAGGAGGTCGAGCAGGCTCCTGCGGCGTGGCTGCCCTGGAGCTATCGAGAGACCTTGGCCGCGGCCGGCTTCTCGGCGAACTGACGCTGCAGACTCAGCTCCCGACCGAGCGCCACAGCGGATGGGACTTCACGGCCTCGAAGTCCCCGCCCGCGAGCAACACCGAGAGCTCGTGGGCGACCACTTGCCGGGTGGCCAGGCCGGGCTGCGCCCAGTGCCGAAAGCGGCCCGAGGACAGGCGCTTCTGGCAAAGCCAGAAGCCTTGGCCGTCGTAGACCAGCACCTTGATCGCGGTGCCGCGCCGATTCCTGAACACGAACAAGGCGCCAGAGAAGGGGTCACCGACCAGCTCGTCCTTGACCACGCGCGCGAGCCCGTCGATCCCTTTGCGGAAGTCGACGGGCTCGGTGGCGACCAGGATCCGCAGCTGCGGCGTGACCTGGATCACGGACGCGAACCCCAGATCTGGCACGCGGCGGCCGCCACCTCCTCAGGGCGCGCGCCTTGCAGAACCAGGCGCAGGCGGGCTCCCGTCACGTCCTCGAGCTCCAGGGTCGACTCGGGCGGACGCAGCTGACCAAGCGGAAGCTCGAAGAACTCAGGGCTCGGCGAGCTCTTCGGCGCAGCGGCGCCGTCGATCTTCTTCTTCAGCGTCGAGTGATTGAGCCGTAGCTCCGCGGCGATCCTCGTCGGGCCGTGGACCTTGGACGCCGCGACAGCGCGGTCCCACAGCTCCTCGGGCACGGCCTGCCCTGGCCTCTTCTTCGCCCGCCACCGCGCGAACGCGCGCTTCACCGCTGCCAGCTTGACCTGCTTCATCCCTGCCGCCCTCCTTGGACTCGTACGAGCCCGCGAGGTTAGGCGGCGGGGAGCTCGCCATCATGCACGCTCACCGGAGGGACACCCCCTATCTGCCCTCGCGCTGGTGAGGGCAGCGGAAGCTCTCTCGGGCAACCGGGGGAGCGGTCCTTGCGCCTGGGCTGCTCCGATCACTGACCCCATTGCCCTCTTGCTCAATGCTGTCGATTCTCCGGTGCGACTCTGGTCGGAAAAGGGGGTCCTCCTCTACCAGAATCCAACTGCCCGGGAAGAGAGATGGGTCGAGCTGCTGGGCACCGTCGTTCCCGTAGAACCCGAAGCTTGCTTTCTTGAGGGTCGAAGACTGTACCGTCGTGTGCTGCGGTTTGATGGGAACGGGCAGAGCTATGTCTTGGAGATCGCCAGTTGGGAACAGGCGTGACGGTGAGGCGATAAGGTCGCTGTCACGTATCGAGCCTTATTCGAATCCCTGCGCGTTCGTAGTAGAGGCCTCCCTTCACGGTTCCAGTTTCCGATCCATCCGAAACCCAGAGGCCGTAGGCACGCGGTGGAATCGGATTGTGTCTCTGGGGGGTGAGTTGAAGGTCAGTGGGGTCGATCGACCCCTTGATGAACAGCTTCCCGCCGACCGAGGCGTCGCCTGCGACCGTGATATGGCCGTCGATGCCAAGCGTCACCGGGAACTCAGGGTTCGATCCGGTCACGCGGAGGACGCCTTCCGGTGTCCCCTCCAGCATGTACTCCAGCTCAACCTCCCCACGCGGCGGGTGGAAGGTGAGTGAGCTCGGTCCCCAGACGTGGATGCTCCCATGGCTCGTGATCCCCCGAGCGGAGACCAAGACGCCGTCCTCCACGTCCACGTGGACCAACCGCTCGATCACATCTCCTCGCTCAGGATCAGTGCGCGCGACCTCGAATACCTGGCCGGATTCTCCCGAGCGGTAGTGGGCGCGCAGCTTCGACCCAGTGACTTCGGCCCCGGCCGCGACGTAGAACCGCCGCTGGATGTCCGAGATCAGGTCGGCCTCGATCGTGTCGGGGCTGAATGAGCGGTCGTTCTCCAGCAGGATGAGCGGGCGGTGGTCAACCACCAGGCCGTCGCCCCGGTGCTCGCGGACGATCTCCAGGACGCCGCCTGCGCAGGCTTCAACCTGAGTGCCTGCTGGGGCCTCCAGGATGGATACGACCTCGAGCGGGGTCTGACCCCGTCGGAGCTTGAGCGCCGGGTCGTGCGGGAGGGCGGTCCAGTGGGCGCCGATCCGTGAGCCGGCGGGCGGGTTGCCGGGGCGGTTGCGGTGGACGACGCCGATGTTCCCGGCGAGGTAGCTGGGCCCGCCGAAGGCGCCGTTGACCACGCGCTGCATGGCCTGGACCTGGTAGGTGGCGAGGTGGGCCCAGTCTTCGAGCGAGCGGGGCCCGCCCGGCGACCCGAAGAAGGGGAGCGGCATGTTGGCGGCGTTCCAGTGCCCGAAGCCGGCCACCTCCTCCTGGTAGCGGCGGCGAGTCTCCTCCTCCCGGCGGCGGTCCTCCTCCAACTGCTTGCGCTCAGCCTCAGTCAGCCGGCCGATGCTGTGGGCCTCGGTCGCCGGGTCGCTGACGTCGATCATGTAGCCGCCCTGCGGCGGCCGGCGGCGGCCCTCGCCGCGCTCGCGCCGCGCCTGGCGCTCGCGCCTGCGGCGGCGGCGGCGCTCCTCCCGCTTGCGGCGGCGCTCGGCCCGTCGCTCTTCGCGGCGGCGGCGGCGCTCCTCCCGCTCGCGGCGCTTGCGCTCCTTGTACTCCTCCCTCCGGCGGCGGCGGTCCTGGCGCTTCTGACGCCGCTTCTCGAGGCGCTCCCGGGCGCGCTTGACCCTGCGGGCGAGGCGGTCGCGCCCGGCGTCCCTGGCGCGCTCCTCCAGGTCCTCGAGGTCGTCGATCCGCTCTTGCTCGCGCCGCTCGTACTCCTCGCGGGCTCGCCGGGCGCGGGCGCGGCGGCGAGCACGATCCAAGCGCTCCTCGTAGCCCCGCGGGA
This sequence comes from uncultured bacterium, assembly GCA_937911525.1. GTDB lineage: Bacteria > Planctomycetota > J058 > J058 > J058 > NORP233. The sequence continues at coordinate 818 of CALDQK010000794.1, read as the reverse complement.
TCCCGTCGTCCCCGCCGAGGGGCGGCCCGAAGCCGATCCCCGGGCCAGGCCGAACGGGGAGGCCGATGGGGATCCGCCCGGGGTCGTCGCCTGGGACCCGCCGCCCCCGCAGCACGCCGCCGTCAGGGGCCGGGTCGACGCGGATGCCGCCGCCCTGTGGTCCAGGCAGGCCGAGGGGGATCCGGCCTGGGTCGTCCCCAGGGACGGGCGACCCGCGCGGCACGGCACCAGGGGCGGGATCGACGCGGACGCCGCGACCTGGCGGCGTCGGCAGCCCGAAGACTGGCTTCGGGGACTGCTCCCCGCCGACCATGAGCCCGCCGGGGACAGGCGTGATCGCGGGGTAGCCGAAGAACTCGATGAACCCGCCCGGGACGGGGATCACCGGGAGGCCGCTGACCGAGGGCGGCGTCCCCGTGGCGACCATGGTCCCGCCGGTGCCAACGACGACTCCGGCGGTCGAGTTCGGGCAGGGCTCGCCTGGACCATCGTAGTCGCGGCCCTGGGCGCCTGGGTTCTCGACAGGTTGCAGCTCGCCGTCCTGCGTGGACCCGTCCGGCGTCTCGCGCTTGGGCGGGACGGGGATCGGCGTGAAGCTGCCGCCGCCGACGAGGATCCCCCCGCTGACGCCTGGCCCGTCCCCAGGGAGCGGCTTGCCCCCGGGCGGCTTGCCTCCACCCCCGGGCGGCTTCCCCCCGCCCCCCGGCTTCTGGGGCGGCTTCTTCTTGGGCGGCTCCTTCTTCTTCTTCTTGCGGGGCGGCTGGATCCAGGGCGGCGGCGTCCAGGGGGGCGGGGGGCGGCTCGGGGGGAGGTCCGCG
>CALDQK010000793.1 GCA_937911525.1 uncultured bacterium | reverse complement strand
CTTCCAGTTCGTGAGCCGCTGCGACTTCGGCGGCAGGACGCCCTTGAACACCTCGTCCCGCATGAAGCGGTACTTGCGCGGGTTGGCGCGCTCGAGCTCGCGCGGGTTGAGCCAGTAGAACTCGACCGACTCGGCGAAGTCCTCGCGGTTGCCGCTGCGGGCGTAGTCGCTGACGAAGCCGTTGTAGCTCTTGAGCCCGTCGGTGGCCGCCAGGGTCCAGGAGATCGAGGTGAACCCCGGCGTGCCGAGCGAGGCCACCAGCGCGCGCGCCACGTAGGGGTTGCTGCTGCGCAGGGCGTACTGGATCACGTGCCCCAGCTCGTGGGTGACCGTCGAGTAGCACTTGTCCTCGCGGCCCTTCTTGAATAGCGTGTCGGACATGCTGATCCAGGCCTTCTCGACCACGGTGGTCGCCGAGGCGTCGGGCTTCTTCTCGCCTCCACGGCCGGTCGTGACCGGATCTCGATACCAGCGGACCTTCCAGTCGCTGGCCGGTCGCAGCAGGGCGTCAGGCAGCCGGTCGAAGGCCGAGGCCACTCGCTCAGCGTCCTTCTTCGACCAGCGCTTGCCCCGGTCGACGAGGTCGAAGCGGACCTTCCCTCGGGTCCAGCGATACCCCTTGGAGCGCTGCTCCAGCTCGCCCTCTCCCTGCGCCCAGGCCAAGCCTGGGACGGAAACGAACAACGCAAACACCAACACGGACCGCTTCATGGCCTTCCTCCTTCGTGCCAGCAGTCGTTGCACAAGGGGCGTGCCAGCCTGCCGGGGAAGGACTTAGGTCCCTTTCACCTTTCAGGCTCTGCTCAAGGGTCGGTCGCGCTGGCAGGAGGGAGTCGGGCTGGGACTCGCCTGAGGCGTTTCAGTCGCTTTTCAGAGCGGGCGGATTCGGCCCGGGGCTCTCGCTGGCGGCGCTCGCCAGCACGCTGGCTGCGAGGGCCAAGAGGATCAGCCCGGTCTCGGCCGCGCCGCCGCGCCAGCCGAAGCCGAAGTTGCTGCTGGCGGCGACCACCAGCAGGACCTCGATCAGGGCCGGGGCGGCCCCCAGCAAGAGCAACAGCACCCGGCCCGCGGGGGCGAGGTGGCGGGCGACGACCAGGGCGGAGGCCAAGGGGACGAAGCACAGCGCCCCGAGGGGCGAGGCCAGCGCGCCGAGGCCGACCAGGGCCGCCCACAGGCCCGCCAACCCGAGCGCCTCGGCGCCGCGCCCCAGCCGGCGCGCGTCGACGGCGGCCAGGCCCAGGGCCAGGGCCGCCAGGAGCTGGATCAGACCGAGCGCGGCCCGACCCAGCACGCGCTCGCCGAGGTCCAGGTAGGGCGCGCCCAACGCCCGGGGAGGGTCGCTCAGGGCGCCCAGCTCCCAGGCGGCGGCGGTGACGACGCGGGCCGCGTCGTCGAGCCGGGTCGGGTCGACCTGGCTCAGGTCGTCGCTCGGCTGGTGGTAGTGCGCGTAGAAGTTGCTGAGGGAGGAGCCCGTGAGCATCGCGGCCGGGTGGCCGAGCTCGCTGAAGGCGCCCGCGTCGCTGCCGGTCTGGACGCTCAGCACGCGGATCGTGGCCTGATACCAGGGGGAGACGAGGGGGTCGCCCAGCCCGACCGGCTGGCCCGCGGCGCGGCCCGCGCGGCGCAGGGCGGCGGGGAGCCAGGCGGGCGCGATCCCGGGGGCGTCCCAGGCGAAGCCGTGCGGGATCGTGTGCGCGACGAGGTCGTCCTGGTGCCAGCCGACGAGCTCGACGGCGACCACGGCCAGGTGCGAGGGCCGCGAGGAGAGGGCCTCGGCGCGGGCGTGGGCCTTCGCGCCCAGCAGCCCCCACTCTTCGTAGTCGAAGATCGCGAACTCGACGTCGCAGGGCGGGGGAGGTCCGGCGCGGAGGGCCCGGGCGGCTGCCAGCAGCGCGGCCACCGCGCCGCCGTCGTCGATCGCGCCCGGCGCGCCAGGCACCGAGTCGTGGTGGGCGGCGAGCAGCACGCGCCGGGCGGGGTCGCGGCCGCGCACGCGCGCCAGCACGTTGAAGATCGGCCCGCGGGGCCCGTCTGCGGGGGAGTCGACGCGCACCGCGCCGGTCGCCTCGTGGAAGGACTCGGCGATCAGCTCCACGCCGCCGCGGTGGGCCTGCGTGCCGGGTTCGCGCGCGGGAAAGCGCTTCTGGAGGCCGACCAGCCAGGAGTAGGCCCAGCCCGCCTCGACGCGCTGGGCGGCCGCGCGCGACTCCGCGCTCGGGGCGGCGGGGGCGGCGAGCAGCCAGCTCAGGCCTGCCAGGAGCAGCGGCGCGCTGGCGAGGCCCAGCCAGGGGAGGACGCGCTTCACGAGCTCCGCCAAGCGTCGATCGCGGCCAGGAGGTGGGGACCGAGGCGCGCGGCGGTGGGCGCGTTGGCGTAGCCGAGGAAGGCCAGCGGGGTCCGAGCGTCGAGGGGCGCGTCGAGGGGCGGCGTGGCGTGGCCCTCGGCTGGCGGCGCGTGCACCACGACCCCGGCCGCCTCGGCGACCACGAGCGCCCCGCTCAGGTCGTAGGGCTTGCAGAGGGGCGCGCCTTCGCTGCCGGGGAGCCAGGCGCGCAGGTCGGCCTGGAAGCGGTAGGTCCCGAGCGCCAGCAGGGCCAGCTGGCCGGCGGAGGAGCAGTAGAGGTCGGGGTAGCAGGCGCGCAGCTCGGCGCCTTCGTGCTCTTCGAGGCGGGCGAAGAAGGCCTGCTCGATCCGGGCCATGTCGACCCGCTGGCGCGGGTGGTAATGGAAGAAGCAGAACAGCCCGTGGTCGCAGCGGTCGTCGGGGTCGACCCGCAGCTCCTGGGGAGCCGCCGCGGCTTCGCCCTCGGCCCGCTCGAGCCAGCAGGGTCCCCCGCGCTCGGCCCACAGGGTGCGTCGCTGCCGCTGACCGGGGAGGGGGAGCTCGACCAGCAGCCCGCCGCTGAGGTCGCGCAGACGCGGCTGCCCTTGCCCGGGCGGGGCGAGGCCAATGCACACCCAGGCCGAGCGCAGGCCGGCCATCAGCGGGCGGGTCCCGTCGATCGGGTCGATCGCGATCCGCGGTCCGCCGTGGTCGAAGTCCTCGCCGCCGCGGTGCCGCCAGCCGTGGTCTTCGCTGAGGAGGCTGAGCGGGTCGACCCGTCGCTCGAGCCAGGCCTCCACGGCGCGCTCGGCGACGACGTCGAGCGCGAAGGTCACGTCGCCGACCCCTTCGCCGGCGGGCCGGCTGAGGGCGCTCGCGCTGGCGGACCGCTGCACCTCTCCCACGGCGCGTCGGACCTCGTCTCCCAGCTCGCGCAGGCGCGGGAGCCAGGCCTCGAAGGCGCTCACCGCTGGCCCTTGAAGGGCCGGCGCAGGAGGCTGGGGCGCTCGCGGGAGAGCAGCTGAGCAGCCTCCTCGTGGTCGTCGACCGCGAGGCGGAGCCCCATGATCAAGCCCTTGACGGGGCCGCGGCCACTCGCGATCTGGTCGCGGAGGCAGCGGGTGCGCTCGAGGATCAGGCTGAGGAGCAGGCCGACGCCGGCGGCGCTGGCCTCGGCGCGCAGGTCCTCCAGCTGCGGCGCGCTGACATAGCCGCGCGCGAGCGCCGCCTGCAGGACCACCTCTTCAGGGCTCATCGCTCGGGGCGCCGCGTCGGGTCGTCGCGGGAGGAGCGCTTGCGCTTCTTCTTGCTGATCTGGGTCTGGGCCTGCGAGGGGTCGGGCAGGCGGAGGGTGACGCGCTCGCGCGGCTCGGTCTGCTTGATCCAGGCCTCGAGGGCCTTGGCTAGCTCCATGGCGCTCTGGAAGCGCTCCTCGGCGTCGAGGGCCATGGCGCGGAGGCAGGTCTGCTCGAGCTCGGCCGGGATGGTGGGGTCGAGGTGGCGCGGCGGCTCCTTGTCCCCGGTCGCGACGCGCTCGAGGAGGGCTGGGATGTTCTTGCCGGCGAAGGGCAGGGTCTTGGTCAGGACTTGATAGAGCATGGCGCCGAGCGCGTAGACGTCGGCCGTCTCGGTGACGCGCTTGGCGTCGTCGATCTGCTCGGGGGCCATGAAGCTCGGGGTGCCCAGCATGACCCCGGTGGTGGTCAGGCCGTCGTCCTCCTCGAGCGCCTTGCAGAGGCCGAAGTCGGTCAGCCGAACGGAGCCCGAGTCGCTGACGAGGACGTTGGCGGGCTTGAGGTCGCGGTGGAGCAGGCCGTGCTCGTGGGCGTAGTGGACGGCGCGCGCGACGCGAGAGACGAGGCGCACCCCTTCCACGCGCTCGAGCCCCTCGTGGATCCGGGTGCGCAGGGTGTCGCCCGTGACGTATTCCATCACGCAGTAGAGCTCGCCCGAGTCGGGCAGGGTCCCGAGCGTGTGCATCGAGACGATCCCGGGGTAGTCGCGCAGGGTCGACTGCAGGCGCGCCTCGCGCTTGAAGCGCTCGATCAGCTCGGGGTGGGCGCGCCCCCCCGAGACGAGGACCTTGACCGCGCAGCGGCGGTTCTCGCTCTCGTCGAAGGCTTCGTAGACGACGCCGGCGGCGCCGCGCCCGATCAGGCGCAGGAAGATCAGGTTCGCGATCCGCTGGGGCACCCTCAGGAGTCCCAGCGCGCGGACGGGGGCCTTGGAGTCGAGGAGGCCCAGGACGGCGACGGTGCGCTGGGGACCGAGGCGGATCACGTCGCCCGGGTTGGCGGGGGCTTCGCCCTGGACGGGCACTTCGTTGACCCACACGCCGCCCTGGCTGAGGTCCTTGACCGTGACTCGTCCGTCGAAGGTCGCGCTCAGCTCGGCGTGGACCGGCTCTACGCTCTTGTCGCCGCGGATCGCGAGCCCGACACGCTCCCGGTCGGCTCCGATGAGGAGCTTGTCCCACACGGGCACCACCGCGACTCGGCCGCGGCGGTCTTCCTGAACGAGGACTCCGTCTCGTTGGCTCACGCCCAGACGATAGCCTGTCGCCTCCAACCTTGCGAAGGTCCCACACCTCGGGTGTCATGAGAGGCCCATGGTCAAGACCAAGCGCAACGACCCCTGCCCCTGCGGCTCGGGCAAGAAATACAAGAAGTGCCACGGCTCCTCGAGCCCGCCAGCCGGTCAGGCTGCCCCTGCCAGCGGCGGTCGGAGCCTGGTCTCGAGCTTGCTGAGCCCCTCCACGGCGCTGCGGACGCGCCCGCGCCGGCGCCGGGCGCCGATCCTCAGCGCCGGTGAGCGCGACGGGATGCGCGCCGCGGGCAAGTTCAACGCCCACCTGCTCGACCTGGTTCGCGAGCGGATCGGTCCCGGCGTGAAGCTGGTCGACCTCGACGACTTCGTGCGTGAGTACACCCAGGACGCTGGCCACATTCCGGCCTGCCTCGGCTACAAGGGCTACCCCAAGAGCAGCTGCACCAGCGTGAACGAGGTCGTCTGCCACGGGATCCCCGACGAGTACGAGCTCCAGCCGGGGGACATCGTCAACGTCGACCTGACCTCCATCGTGGACGGCTGGCACGGCGATCAGTCGGAGACCTTCCTGATCGGCGAGTGCAGCGAGGAGGCGCGCGGGGTGACCCAGTGCGCGTTCGACTGTCTCTACGCGGGGATCGAGGCGATCGGACCGGGCAGTCGGGTGATCGAGATCGGCGAGGCGATCGTCGAGATCGCGCACGAGCGCGGCTACTCGGTGGTCGAGATGTTCCAGGGCCACGGGATCGGCAAGACCTTCCACACCGACCCGGGTGTCCCTCACTACCCCGAGCCGCGCGCCGCCAACTCGATCCTGGAGCCGGGCATGTGCTTCACGATCGAGCCCATGATCAACGTGGGGAAGAAGGGCTGTCGCGTCGACAAGCGCGACGGCTGGACCGCCCGCACGGTGGACGGGAAGCTCTCGGCGCAGTTCGAGCACACCCTGCTCATGACCGAGGAGGGCGTCGAGATCCTGACCCAGACCGAGCACGGGCCTCGCCCGGGGCATCGTTTCTAGGCTCGAGAGCCCTTCAGGTTTAGAGCTTTCGCGGGCTACGCAACACGAGCTGCAGCCCGTGGAAGGCGAGGGGACGGTCTGGCTCGAGGACCCTCGCTCCTGCGCTTTGCTCGGCGACCACGACCCACAGCTGGTGCAAGCGCAAGATCCGCGCCGCGAGTCGGGGCAGGTCGGGGTGCGGGATGCAGATCTGGCACTTTGGATCTCGCCCAATCAGGGTGACTCCCTCGAGGGTCCGCTCCTGTCTCGCTGAGCCCTGAACGATCTCCAAGCTCGCTGGAACGCAGGCTGGACCGAACTGGAGCGGTTGGCGGAGGCGGACGCGGGCCCACCACAGCAGCCAGGGTTCGAGGGTCGGTCCCAGGTCTCGCCCGATCTGAGCGACCAGGCGCGCGCGCCACGCGCTGGGCCCTCCGCGCAGATCTCCCTCGGGAGCCGCTTCGCCACGGCGTGACGAGAGCGCGAGCTGCTCGAGGCACCACAGCACGCTGCGTGGATCGTCCTTGGCGACGAGCTCGGCCAGGGTCTCGGGGGAGGCGGGCGCGCGCTCGACGTCACTCAGGTACGCGGGCGGGCGATCTCCATCGGGCAGGACGAAGCGGAGCTCGACCGCTCCGAAGCGGAGCAGGTCGCCGTCCGTGAGGAGGCGGGGCTGCTCACCGACGGGCTCCTCGGAGACCCAAGTCCCGCTCGTGTCGCGGAGGCCGCGCAGCACGAAGCCCCGCTGCTTGTGGGAGAGGCGAGCATGTCGCGGGGCGACGCTCGGGTCCTCCAGGCGAACGGGCTGGTCGGCGGCGCTGCCGATTCCAAAGTGCCTGCTGCCGCTGAGGACCCAGCGGCGACCTCCGCCGACGAGCACCAGGTAGGGGTCGCCCCTCGACTCGCCGCCGCCCAAAGCCTCCACCAGCGCGCGAATGACCGAGTCCATGCGCGGGTATCGTTCGCTGGGATCCAGCGCGAGCATCCGCTCTACGACCTGCGCCAGGGCGGCGGGCACGTGGGGGGCGCGCGCTGAGAGCGGGTCCCAAGCGCCGCTCGTGCACGCGCGTTGGATCGTGGAGATGTCGCCGCGAAAGGGCGGCGCTCCGCAGAGCAGGTGGTAGAGCGTCGCGCCCAGCCCGAACACGTCGGTCGCGGGTCCGACTTCGCCGCCTCGCCACTGCTCAGGGGCCATGTAGGTGATCGTGCCGACGACGCGGTCGGGCTGCGTCAGCCCGCTCAGGAACAAGTCCTTGGCCAGGCCGAGGTCGACGACCTTCAAGCCCCCGCGCGACAGCTCGACGAGGTTCCCCGGCTTCACGTCGCGGTGAATCAAGCCGGCCTGGTGCAGCGCGCCGAGCCCGCGCGCGGCCGAGATCCCGATCTGAATCGCCCGACTGGGGTCGAACTGGGCGCCGCTCCGCAGCAGCTCTTCGAGGGAGCGCCCCTCGAGCACCTCCATCAGCAAGTAGGGCTGGTCGAGGAGCTCGTCGCGGTGGACCCCATACACCCGTACGACGTTGGGGTGCGGGGGGACCTTCTCCAGCGACTGGCCTTCACGCTCGAAGCGCTGCTGGAGGGCCGGGTCGCGGGACACCTCCGGGGCCAGGAACTTGAGGGCGCGAGGCTCACCGCTCGCGGTGTGGCCGAGGTAGACCGCGCCCATGCCGCCCCGGGCGAGCAGGCGCTCGATTCGCACGCCCGAGAACTCAGCTCCGCAGAGATCGGGTTCCTCCATGACGCGAGGATACGTGGCGCGGACCCCCACGAGGGATCGCTGCTAGCGGCACCCGGCTGGGCTTGGCAGACTGCCAAGCGTGAGGCAGGAAGACCTCGAGTTGCTCCGGCTGCTGCTGCGGGAGCGTCGCTTCGACGTGGCCACGCTGCAGCGCCTGCGAGGCGCGGGCGATCTCGACCAGGCGCTGCTCGCAGCGGGTCTCGGCGCACCCGAGATCGAGCGCTATCGCGCAGCCCTGCGCCGCGGCAGCGAGCCAGGGCTCGGCCACATCGCGGGCTACGAGCTCGTCGCGCGCCTGGGGCAAGGCGGGATGGGGGCCGTCTACGGCGCGGTGCACTCGGTGACGGGGGCCCGGCGGGCGATCAAGGTGGTCCACAGCCTGCAGCCCGAAGCGCTCGAGCGCTTCCGGCGGGAGGGCGTAGCGCAGGCGCAAGTGGACGGCCACCCCAACGTGCTGCGGGTGTTCGGCGCCGGTCATGAGGGCGGCAAGGCCTTCCTCGTGATGGAGATCGCGGAGGGCGGGGACCTGGCGAGCCGACTCGCGGAGGGGCCGATGGCGCCCGCCGAGGCCGCGGAGCTGATCGCGCAGCTCGCGGACGGCCTGCAGCACGTGCATGATCACGGGATCCTGCACCGGGACCTCAAGCCGGCCAACGTGCTCTTCACCGCGTCTGGACGGCCGCTGCTCGTCGACTTCGGCGTCGCGCAGCTGCTCGACGTCGAGACCTTGACCCGCACGCACATGCTCGTGGGGACGCCCGCCTACATGGCGCCCGAGCAGGTTCGCGCCCTCCGCGAGGAGATCGGTCCGCGCACTGACGTCTACGCCCTCGGCGCGATCCTCTATGAATGCCTGACCGGCGGGTACATGTTCGCTGACGCGGGCGGAGGGCTAGAGGTCTTGACCATGGTCCTGGAGCGGGAGCCGCAGCCCCCCGACGAGGCGCGCCCGGAGGTTCCAGCGTGGCTATCGCTGGTGTGCATGAAGGCCCTCGCCAAGGACCCGGAGGAGCGCTTCGCCTCGGCAGAGGCCTTCGCTGTCGCGCTGCGGGCGGGGCGCCCCGTGGCCGCGGTGGGAGGGGGGCGCTCGCTGCGGAGGGCGGCCGCGCTGACCTCCGCGCTGGTGGCGGTGGCGCTGGGGACAGGGTGGGTCCTGCGAGCGCCATGGGCGGGGACCTCGGGCGAGCCGCCCAGCGCGGCCCAGGTCGCTGCGCTGGCGACCCGCATCCACGCCGGCCTCTACGCCGCCCGGCCCCTGCAGGACGCCTCCGAAGCGGCGGACCTGCGCGCTGAGCTCCAGCGGCTGGAGGCCGCCGGCGCGGCGGGGCGCCTTCGCGTCGCGCGGGCGGAGCTGCTCACCTGGGAGGGGCTGCTGGCCCACGCGGAGGGTCGAGACGCTGACGCCCAGCTGGCGGAGCTCGCTCGTCTGGAGCAGGCAGGGGAGCTCCCGCTGGCCGCAGAGGTTCTGCGGGGGCTGGTCAAGGCACAAGTCACGCCCGAGACCCTGGCGCAGAGCGGACTGCGGCGCCCTGAGCTCGCCGGCTGGCGGGATCAGGCCTTGGCTCGGCGCGCGGCGGAGTCGATCGAGCTCCCCGACCTCGCCCAGGCCCTGCAGCTCGCCGAGCAGATCCAGGCGATCGACCAGCTCGGAGACGAAGCGCGGGGGCGAATGCTGCGCGGAGCCCGGCGCTTGCTCGAGCGCTACCTCGTCTGGCTGCGAGGCGTCAAGGCATACGCGAAGGAGGCCCCCGACAAGCCGAACTTCAAGGCCTATCGGCTGCTGAGGCTCCTGCACCTGCTCGACCCGGTCAACGGCGTGACCGGCCCCGAGATCGACGCCTTGCTCGAGTTCGGGCTCTCCCGGACGCGCACCGTGTTCTGGACGGCGCCGCGGGCCGCAGCCTTTCGTCCGCAGGACACGGAGCTGCAGGTCCGCGTGGCGCGTCACTTCGTGTTCCTCGACGACACCACGCGCCCCGACCGGAAGCTGGTCGCCGAGGGCTACCTGCCCTTCGTCGAGCGGGCCTACAGGGGCTCCCCGCCGGGAGCGGTCAAGTGGGAGATGGCAGCGCTGCTCGGGCACGTGCTGCGCGTGGCCGAGCGCTACGAGGAGGGGGTCCAGCGGATCACTCAGCTGCTCGAGGGCCAGGCCGGCCTGCCAGCCGAGAGCAGAGCCCGGCTGCTCGCGGCTCGCGGCGAGTGCTGGCGTCTCCGCGGCGACCATCAGCGAGCGCTCGCGGACTTCGACGCTTCCCTCGCCGAGTCGCCGCTCCCCTTGGTCCGCTTCCGCAAGGCGTGGGCGCTCCTGCGCGGACCCACGCCGACCCAGGACCAGGACGAGCTCGCGCGGCGCGAGGCGCTCGCCGCGCTGCGCGGAATCGACCTGCGGCACGCCGGCGTCTCCCGTGAGGAGCGCTTGGCCTATCCGCTGGCGGCCGTGGTCGTGTGGCGCGCCACGCTGCGCCTGGAGGCGGGCTTCGACCAAGCGCTGGAAGCGATCGATCGTCTGCTCGCGTCCACGAACCAGCGCGCCCCCTACGCAGGCTGGCTGGTGCGGCGGGCCTACGTGCGCCTGCGCTGTTCACCACCCCAGCGCGAGGGAGCGCTCGCCGACCTCCAGGAGGCCTTGTCCTCGTCGGGGGAGAAGGGTCCGCTGAGCGACCTGCGCAAGCGGAGCACGCGCGCGATCGCGAGCGTGCGTGCGGGAGGCGCACGCTCGCTGCGCCAAGTCCGTGCGCTGTGCGACCGCCTCGACCGCAAGCGTGGGGTCGAGCGCGGGCTGCCTTGAGCCTGTGCTACTGTTCGCCCCGTTGAGGGAGCGGCCCATGCCCTGGTCTTGTCCAACCTGCCGCGCGCAGGTGCTCGATAGCAACGCGAGCTGCCCGAAGTGCGACGCAGCGAAGTCGAGCTGGAGCCTCGCGCCGGAGAAGACGCGGACCTTCGTCGTCTCGCGCGCGAAGTTCCAGCTCTTGAGGGGGCAGGTCGAGTCGCCGACCCCGCGAGGAGAGCCGCTCTACGACCCCTACGCGCTCGTCGAGCCCGCGGTGGCGCGCGTCCTCTCGAGGAAGGCCGCGCTCGGGCTCTACGACTCCGGCCAGCAGCCGGCCTCGCGCGACGTGCTGATCGTGCGCCTCTTCCCGAAGGACGACCTGGGTCAGGTCAAGCTGGGGGTCGACTTCGCGCTCGCGGACCTGCGCGTGGAGGAGTTCCCCGTTCCGGAGGCGCCCTTCGTGGACGTGCCTTTCCTCTTCGTGGCGGGGGACGAGCCGGTCCCGCCGGAGTTCGGCTTCCCCGGGCTGCACGTGGTCGACGTCAGCGAGGAGACGGAGCGGGGCTTCGCGCCCGACCTCGAGTTCAGCGCCATGAACCGCGCGACCGTCGAGCTCCCGACCGAGGCGGCCGAGGCGCCGCCGCCCCAGGTGCTCCTCCGGGTAGAGGCGAGCGCCCTTCGCTGCGCCAACGACTCAGGCCTCGCGATGCCCGAGGAGGAGCGCGAGCACCATCCCCTGCAGGCCCTGGTCCGCGCGGCGACCTACCTGGCTCAGGCGCCCGATCACGAGCTCCTCTTGGTCGGGCACGCCAGCGCCGTCGGGAGCGACGCCCACAACCACGCGCTCAGCGAAGCCCGCGCCCGAGGCGTGCTGCAGCTGATTCAGCGCGATCGCGAGGGCTGGGTCGAGACCGCGACCGAGCACGGCTCGCTGCGCGACGTGAAGGCTTATCTGGCCTACCTGACTCGCGAGCGCGGCTGGAGCTGCGACCCCGGCCCGGTGACTCCCGACGTCGACGCGGCGGCCAAGGCCGGCTTGGAGGGCTTTCAGGAGCAGTACAACGAGCGCTTCGCGGGCGAGCTCCTCGTGGATGGCGTGTGCGGCGTCAACACCTTGGGGGCGCTCTTCGATGTCCTGCAGTTCGAGTTCGAGCGCTGGCTGGAGAAGCGCGGGGTGGGGCGGGAGGCGCTGCGCCTGAGCGAGCCGCCCCTGCTCGCCGCGGGCGCCAGCCAGAGCGACTCGCCGCGCCTGCCCCAGCCTCAGAGCGAGGAGGCGCGCCGCTTCGTCGACCTGGTCCTGCTTGGCCCCCAGCAGCGAGCGGAGCTCGGCGGACTGAGTCCGAGCGCGGTCTACGAGGGGGAGCTCGAGTTCGAGGAGCTGGAGATTCCCGCGGAGCCCGGCGGCTGGGAGACGACGGAGGTCGCGGTCACCTTCCGCGCGCCGGCCGGGGTCGAGGGCCAGCGCTTTCAGCTCGTCAGTGAGGACGGCGCGATCGACCGCGTCGGGGACTGCGACGACGCGGTCGCCGTGGACGGGTTGAATCGGGTCGTGTTCAGCGGGATCGACTGGACCAAGACCTACGCGCTGCGGCGGATCCACGGGCCCGGAATCAGCACGACGGTGTTCTCCCACGTTCGCTTCGAGCTCCAGAACGGACTCTGGAGCCCCGACAGCATGCGGCGTGAAGTCGCCCAGGTCGCTGGACCGGAGGCCAGCTCGTGAGCGACCTCGCGTTTCACTTCAGCGACCCCTTCCTGTTCGCGGAGCGGGTCGGGCGACCCGGCCGGGGCGAGGGCGAGGTCAAGCCGGTGCTCGACAAGTGGGTCTACGTCTACGACCACACGATGCTCTTGCTCCACGAGCTCTTCGTCGACTCGCGGCGCGGGATCTGGCTCGCCTCCGACGAGGACCTCGCGAGTGTGCGTGACCAGCGGCGAGGGCCGCAGCACGCTGAGGAGAGCGAGTTCCTCTCCTCGTTCGCGCTTCCCCTGCAGCCCTACGGACTGAGCAACTACCGCGTCCTGGTCAGCCAGGTCCGCCTGCCCCTCGAGGTGGGCCAGACCTTCGCGGGAGCGGTGGCGAAGCACATCCCGGAGCTCTTCGAGTGGCGCTATCAGCCGGCCGCGAACGCTGATATCGACGAGGTCCTCGCGGCGCTCGAGGTCTCGCTGGCCCACCTGCCCAACCCGGCATACGACCCCGAGGACCCCCCCAACCCCGACCTGATCCTGCTCGGGGCAGAGGACTTCCACAAGCAGCGAGAGCTCCCGGCCGTGGTCGGCTACGACCCGCTCGAGATCGGCCGCTGGCTGCACGGACGCTACGAGAAGCGCTGGAACGCTCACCTCAAGGCCCATGTGCGGCCGAGCAGCGTGGCCAAGAAGAAGGCGACTCAGCTCGAGTTCCTCTCGACTCAGCTGGCGAGCCTGCTCTTGCACAACGACGCGCTCTTGAGCGACGTCGACGATGACATCGAGGGGCCGCCCTTGTCCTTCAAGGGCAGATACGTGCGGGAGGCGCTCGAGCTGCTCGACTCGCCGCTCTCCTACGACACGGTCACCCGGGAGGTCTCGCCGCGCCGCTTGCTGGGGATGCTGCAGTTCGTGGGCCAGCGCAGCCTGGCGCGCAAGGAGTCGCAGGTGCACGTCGAGCGCGCGGCCCGCGCCCTCGTGGACTGGCTGGAGAATGACCTGATGCTGCTGACGGAGGAGGCGTTCCTCTCGCGGGAGCACCCCTTCGCTGAGTCGAGCGAGCCTCTGGATGGCGAGCCTGCCTTCTGGCTGTGGCACTACGCCGCCATGACGGACCGACTCTCGGAGTCGCTCACCGGAGCCAACTACTACAAGCGGCAGGTCGAGAGCTTCGGCGAGTCGCGCTACTACAGCGACTCGCTCAAGCAGGGCAAGCACCCGCACTTCCTCAACGCCTACATCCTGAGCGAGATCGAGAAGCCCGTCGGTCAGACCGTGTTCAAGAACACCCGCTTCGCCTCGAAGTCCGTGATGTCGATCTTCAAAGAGGCCTTGATCCCAGTGATCGCCGGCACGGAGATCGAGAAGACCAGCGATCACCTGGCCCTCGAGCAGCGCGTCCGCACGTGGGCGCAGAAGCTGCTCGGCGAGGGGAGCGACGCGATCGCGGCCGGCTCGGGGCCCACGCGCGAGACGCTCTTTCGGGAGGGGAGCCGGGTCAAGAAGCTCAAGTTCGAGTCGCTCCAGCTCGACCCGCGGATCAAGAAGATCAAGGAGTTCCTCGGCGAGGACGCGGTCGGCGATCAGAAGGTCAGCGCGGCGCTCAGCAAGGTGGCGCTTGGCTTCGACGTCGTCAACCTCGCGCTCTCGCTCAAGGCCCTCGACGCCAAGCTCAAGCTCGAGCCAGACGCTGTGTGGGGCCGCTCGACGCTGGACTCGGCCTTCACGACCCTCAGCACCTCCATGAGCCTGTTCAAGCTGGTGAGCGGAGACACGCTCGAGCACGCGACCAAGGACCGGCTCAACGCTCTGAGCGCGATCAGCTCGGCTTACTACATGGTGACCTCGGGGCTGGACGCCGTCGCCGCGAGCGGGATCAACGACGACGACGCGGCCTTCGGCAACTGGGTCGCCTCGTTCGGCAACGGGGTGGCTCTGTACGGCGCGTACCTGATCCTGATCGAGTCCTCTCTGGGAGGGCCGGTGGCGTTCGTGGGCGGCTTGATCGCTTCGATCGCCTATATCTTCGTGAGCATCGTCAAGGACTCGCACCTCGAGACCTTCGTCAAGCACTGCCACTGGGGCACGGACGCCTCGACCACGAGCGAGGCTCGCCCTGGCTGGGCTGAGAAGGCGCTCGGGCGGTGGGCGGGTGACTACCAGACGCAGCTCCTCTCGATGCAGCGCTTGTGCTCCGCCTTCACGGTCACGGTCGAGGGCGGCTCGCTCTTCAACGGCGGCGCGGTGATCGTGACCCTGGGGCAGCTGACCCTCGAGTCGCGCCTCGAGGTCATCTGGGACGCCGAGGCCAACTTCGGCGTAGAGCGGCGCCGGCTGACGCGGTCTCGCCCCCTCGAGGGAGAGAGCCTGCACGACAGCCTCGGCCGTCACGAGGGGCGCGTCGTGCTCCGACTGCCCTTCCCCGCCGACATCCGGCATGAGTTGCGGGACGCCGTCTCGATCCGGGATATCTCCGTGCGCATCCGACTCGACGCCTTCGGGGACGGCAAGGTCATGATCCCGGGCCCCGCGCAGGGCGAGCAGGGCGCGCTGCTCTACCCCCTGATGAGCAAGGGCAAGTGGATCAACGAGACGGGATTCTTCGGCTGGCCGACCGCCCAGAGCTCGGAGGCCTGAGCAGCTCGGCGGAGCGGGCTTCAGGCCGCCGGGTCCCCTGCTGACTCGCGGCGCTCCCCCGACGAGGCCTCGCCTGCTTCGCCCTTGCCCGCCACGTGCCGGGCGAAGGTCACGAAGCCCGTGTTGGGGGTCGACTGGTTCTCGGGGCGCACGCTGCGGCGGCCCACCTTCCAGGGGCGCTGGATCGTCTCGAGCATGAGCAGGTCTGCGAAGCGGCCGCTGTCGCGCAGGGCGTTGCCGAAGGCGTGGGCCTGGGTGATCGAGGGCGTGAAGGCGCTCAGGATGCCGCCGCGGCGAAGGGCATGTTGGGTGTGGGGGACGACCTGCCAGGGCTCCGGGACGTCGAGGATGACGCGGTCGAGGTCGAGGTCCGGGATCCCCTCGTAGACGTCGGCCTCGCGGATCGTGTGCGTGGAGGGCGCCTCGCCGAACCACTGGGCGACGTTGGCCGCGCCCTGCTGGAGGGAGCGGTCGCGCTTGTCGTAGGAGAAGAGCCGCCCGCTAGGACCGATCGCGCGCAGGAGGGCCAGCGAGAGACCGCCCGAGCCGAGGCCGGCTTCCAGCACCCGGGCGCCGGGGAACACGTCGGCGTAGAGGAGGATCGGACCCGCCTCCTTGGGATAGATCGTGGTCGCGAAGCGCGGCATGCTCTCGATCCAGCGGGCCAGGGTCGGCCGGACCAGGAAGAACTCCTCGCCCTGGGGTGAGGTCACCCTGGCGCCCGGCTCGAGACCGATCAGCTCTGCGTGCGGGAATCGGTGTCCGCGCACGTTGATCGTGCCCTGCTCCTTGAGGACCACCAGGTACGGCTTGGCCTTGCCGAACTGGAGGAACTCGATCGGGTCGCCGGCGGCGAAGGGACCGCTCCGGGTCGAGGTCACGCGCGCTCCTCCCATGCTTGGATCGCGGCCCGATCGTCACCGGCGACCTCGTAGATATCGAGCACCAGCGCGTCCAACTCGGCTTGCCGCGCTTCGATCTGCTCGGCGACCCGTGCCGGCTGGGTGCGAGTTCGGGCGTGGAGCTGCAGCAGCGCCTCCACATGAGCAGAGACCGCCGCGCGCGCGACCGGGTCGCTGGCTCCGCGGATCGGGAGGGTCCTCGTGCGGGCGATGTGCACCTGCGGGTGCACCCGGCGCGTCTCCTGGCTCTCCTGCGCGTAGACGTAGCGGAGCAAGCGCGAGTTGAGCAGGCCGAGGAGGAACACCAGGAGCCCGCGCTCGTCCCCATGCCCCGGCGTGGGCCGGGTGCAGTGCACACTGTTGCGCGCGTAGTAGCCAGCCTCGTCCAGGGCGAAGATCAACGTGTTGGCCGTTTGGCGATTGACTAGCTTGGGCCCGCGGAACACATCGGGGCTGCGCAGGGAAGCACCTCGGCGCTTGTCGGCCCGACTCAAGAGCGCGGGGTCGTAGTCGACGACCCGGCTGGGCGGGTCGAGGACGTAGGAGTGCACGTCCTTGCCCTCCAGCAGTGGGCCCCAGGTCGGGCGGCGAGGGCCGGGCGGATCGAAGAGGCGCTCGGCGACCGCGCGCGTGCCGTGGTTGATTCCGTCTCGCGGGCGGGCGAAGCGCTCCAGCGGCTCTGCGTCGGCGCGGATGCGGGCGACCCGCGCGAGGGCCTCGACGCCGCCGAAGGGCCAGGTCCGACCGCGGGGAGTCGCCAGGGCTCTGCGCGGCGCGCGCTCGCTCGTCGTGGGGCGGCCGGCCACGAAGGCCTCGGTGTCGGCGTAGGTCTGGAGCTCGACGGAGTCGGGCTCGAGGGCGCCGGCGTCGGCGAGGAGCACCAGGGAACCAACGCTCCGCCCCCGAAAGACCGGGCCCTCGACTCGGCACAGCCGGAGCAGACCGCGCTCGGCGAGGGCCGCCCGGGTGGCCCGGTAGGAGGCGTTGATCGCCAGGGTGTCGGGGACGAGCAGGCAGAGCCGGCCCGCGCTCTCGAGCAGCTCGAGGCAGAGCGCGACGAAGAACAGGTAGCTGTTGTGGCGCCCGCCCACGCGACCTCGAAACCGCTCGGCCAGGTAGCCCTCGAGCTCGGGAGGCGGCTTGCGAGAGGCGCGCCCATAGAAGGACGTGTAGGGCGGGTTGGCCAGGATCGCGTCCCAGGCACCGGCCTCCCACGCCAGCGCCGGTCCGGCGGCCGCTGCTTGGACCTCCGGCGGAGCCTCGGGCGCGATCAGGGCGTCGCCCAGACGGAGCCGCTCGTCGAGCCCGGCCCGAGCCTGGGCGAGGACCTCGGCTGGCAAGTCCTCTCCCCCTGCAGCCAAGAGCAGCGAGAGCTTGGCGACCTCGAGCGCGCGCGGATCGAGCTCGGCCCCGTGGAGCCTCGCTAGCAGGGCCAGCCGCCGCTCTGGGTCACGCTCCTGGGCCGACAGGCGCTGGAAGGCCGCGACGAGCAGCCGCCCGGTCCCGCAGGCTGGGTCGAGCACTCGCCTCGGGGGAGCGCCGGGCCGCAAGAGAGCCCTCGCCATGGCCGCCGCCATGGCCGGCGGCGTGTAGACGGCCCCGCGCTCGTCGGCTGCCTCGTCGCCTGCGAGCTCGGCCAGCAGCTCGGCCCGGCGCTGGCGAAGGGGGCTAGAGGTCGAGGTCGCGTTCGTCACTGGGGGGACACGCTAGCGCTCGGCACGGACGGGTTGGCGCTGCGCGGACCAGAGACTGAGCCCTCAGTCGGCGCTGATCAGCGGCAGGACGGCCAGGCAGCGCCCTGCGTCGTCGCGGAGCTCGACTCGTAGACCCTCGCGGGCCTCCACTTCGGGCGGCCAGGTCCAGTCGGTGGGGAGGAGCAGGCGCAGCCGGCGGGGCGACTCGAGCGAGAGCGGCTCGCGGCCGAGGTCGCGCGGGAGCCAGCCCTCCGCGTCGTCGGCCAGCTCGAGCTCGGGCGCTGCCCGTACCTGGCGCCAGGGGGCGCGCACGCGAACCTGACGGGCGACTCCTGCCAGCGCTGGGAGCGAGACCAGGAGCTCACGGGGGCTCGAGCCGGGCCGGGCGCAGTAGACGAGCTCGGGGGCAGGTCGTCCCCGCCGGATCGCCAGCTCGGTCGTGCCGACGCGCGCCACCGTGCGGAACTCGCGCTCCAGGAAATCGACGAGGGGGCGCTCCTGGTCGGGAGGCGCGGACTTGAGCCAATGGCGACTCATTCGCTCGTTGATCACCGCGCAGGCGCGCGGGAACTCGGCGAAGACGCGCGCCGCCTCGCGCTGTCGAGCCGGCGGCAGGGCCGCCGCCCAGTTGCTCAGGTTGTAGGGGAACGCGGGCTCGCGACCCGTCCAGAGGTAGAGGCTGTTGAATCCGGGCTTGCTGAGGAACACGTCTGAGTGCGCCTCGAGGTTGTGGAACACCCACGCCCAGGTCGCGGCGTCGATGATGGTCTCGGGCGGGACGCGCACACCGGCGCAGCCGGGGAGGAGGAGCGGGTCTGCCCGCAGGTAGCGCGCTCGCAGGCCGGCGACCTTGACGAGGGACAGGCCCGCCGCCGCTGCCAGGGCCAGGGTCGAGAGGGCGAAGGTCAGGCGGGTCGGGACGAGCCCCTCGCTCGAGCGGTCGCGGAGCTCCGTCCACAGGTCATGGGCGCAGAGCGCCGCGGGGAGATGCAGGGCGAAGGCCGCCAGGCCGACCTGGCTGCCTGCCACTGGGAACAGGATGAGCGCGTGCAGGACGATCAGCGCGGCGCAGGTCATGCGGGCGAAGTGCCGCTCGCGCGAACCCGTCAGGGCGGCCCAGGTCCAGGGGAGCGCGTAGGCCACCAGCTGGGCCTTGCTCCCCAGCGCGCCCAGCGTCGAGACGACCAGGGCTACCTGGGCGGCGCGGCCGAGCGCGCGCGCGGGGCGCGCGCGCTCCAGGTGGGTCAGGGTCAGGTAGGCCAAGCCGCTGAGCGCGCTCAGCCCCGCCAGGAGCAGCGCGCCCGCGGGGAGGTGGAAGGGGATCGCCCACACGTCGAGCCAGCCCATGTGCTGGAGCAGGAGTCCGTGCAGGAGGCCCGCAGGGCCGGTGCCGGTCGTGGGGGCGTAGGCCACGCAGAGCGCGGCCGTCACCCCGAGGCCCAGGAAGGCCCAACCCCAGGCGCGGTAGTCGAGCTTGGTGGCTGGGGCGCGCCGGAAATCGCAGGCCAGGGGCAGGAGCGCGAAGGTGAAGAAGAGCGCGAGCTCGCGGGCCCACGGGCTGCCGAGGCGGACCTTCATGAGGACCCACGGAAGCAGCAGCACTCCGACGAGCCAAGTCCAGCGGAGGGCTCGCGCGAGGCGCCCAGGGGTGGCCGCGAAGAAGGCGAGCCCGAGCGCGATCAGCGCGAAGGCGCCCAGGTTGATCTTGGTGGTCACCAAGAGCGCGACCGCGCAGCCCTGCAGGACCAGCCTCCAGCGCCGCCGCGCCGCAGGCCCCTCGACGGCGAGGTAGAGCAGGATGACGAGGAGCGGGACCGTGAGCACCTGCGGGTGGAGCGGCTCGTTGCTCAGCTCCTTGAGGGTTCGCCCTGCGAGGAGGATCACCAACCCAGTCAGGAGCGGGCTGCGGGTCTTGCGCCAGATGGTGAGGCCCAGCAAGCCCGCTGCTACCAGCCAACTCACCAGCGTGAGGAGACGCGCGGAGCGATGGTCGATATCGAGGCCCAGGGCCACGAGGGCGCTCGTGACGAGGAAGTAGCCGGGGCCGTAGATCGTATCGACTTCGTCGTAGAGGGCCCGCCCGGACTGCACCTCCCTGAGCCAGAGCATCACCCAGCCCTCGTCGTCGTGGCTCTCGAGCCGACCAAAGCAGATGAAGCTGGCGGCGAGGCTCGTGGCGACGAAGGTCAAGCAGACCAGCGCGAGCTGAAGCCTCGATTGGCCTCCTGCGGTGTGCCCTCCTTCGCCTGGCTCCAAGCGCCCCACTCCCATTGCGCAGGCTATCACGCGATCCAAGCCCCCCGGCGGCGCTCCAGGGGACTGCGCGCGTAGGAGTTAGGGGGATCCCGTCACGTCCAGGGGCGCCTGCGTCGGCACGAGGGCGCGGTCCACCACGAGCTCTCGGAGGAGCTCGAGCTCGGGACCGTCGGGGTGAGCGGGAAGCTGTCTAGCGCCCTGCTGACCCGAATCGACGACACCCCGGACCCGGGCGCACCGACGACGCGGGTCCGCTGAGGCTCAGACGGTCACGCGTTCGGACTCAGCGGCCGGACTGGCCTCGGCGCCAGCCTCGGGGGGAGTCTGGCCGGCGGGTCCGAACTTGATCGCGGTCAACTCGAGCTCGACCTTCACCTCGCCTCGGAAGCGGTTCAGCTTGGGGCGGAAGGCGAGCGAGAAGGGGCGCGGGCCGCCGGGGCCCGGTCCGGCGCGCTCGCGCAGCTCGTGCCACAGCTCGGGGCGCTTCCAGGCGACCGTGCGGAGCACGCGCTCGCCCTGACGGACGCGAAAGCTGACGTGGTCGCCGCGCTGGCCCATCAGCCGCGGCTCGCCCGCCAGGAACACGTCGCGCGCCACGAACACGGGCTCGGGGTTGCCCGCGCCGAAGGGCGAGAGCGCCTCCAGCTCGGCCATCAGCTCGCGCGAGACCTCGTCCAGGCCGACCTCGCCGGCCGTGACGACCTCGTAGCCCGCCAGGGCGGCGCGAATCTCCGCCGGGGTCGCGCCCTCGGCGAGGCCGAGGTGGTCGGCGACGCCCTGGGCGAAGGCCGCCCGCAGGTCGTCGAGGCGCCCGGGATCGATCGTGAAGCCCAGCGCCATGGCGTGCCCGCCCATGCGCTTGAAGAGCGGCCGGTGCGGCTCGAGGGAGGCCAGCAGGTCGACGGCCTCGACGGAGCGACCCGAGCCCTTGGCCTTGTAGTCCGGCGCGCCCGGCTCGCCCTGGATCTCGGCGATCAGGACCGGGCGGTGGAACTCTTCGACCAGGCGCGAGGCCACGATCCCGATCACGCCGTGGGGCCAGTCCTCGCTCCACACCACGATCCCTGCGGCCGAGATGCTGGCGGAGTCGGGGCCGTAGACCTCCTTGACCTGGGCGATCGCCTCCTCGCTGACCCGGCGCTGGAGCTCGCGGCGGGCGGTGTTCTCGGTGTCCAGCTCGTCGGCGAGGCGGCGCGCCTCCTCGGGGTCCGTGGCGGTCAGGAGCTCGAAGGCTCGCCGCGCTTGGCCCATGCGGCCGGCCGCGTTCAGCCGCGGCGCGAGGCGGAACGCGACGCCGACCGAGTCGATCTCGCCTTCGACCCGGGCCACGCGCAGCAGCTCGGCCAGACCGGGGGGCGGGTTGACGGTCAGGGCCCGCAGCCCGAAGCGGACCAGGACGCGGTTCTCGCCCACGAGGGGCACCACGTCGGCGACCGTGCCCAGGGCCACCAGCGAGAGGCAGCGCAGGAGCACGTCGCGCAGGGCCTTGGTCGGGCGCCCCTCGCGGCCGCGGCGGGCGGCGAGCGCCCAGGCCACCTTGAAGGCCACGCCGGCTCCGCACAGGTGCGGGTTCTCGTAGCTCGACCCCGGCAGGCGAGGGTGGACCAGGGCGTGGGCCGGCGGCAGCTTGGGGCTGCCGTCCTCGTGG
Source organism: uncultured bacterium (assembly GCA_937911525.1). Lineage (GTDB taxonomy): Bacteria > Planctomycetota > J058 > J058 > J058 > NORP233. The sequence goes on along the minus strand of CALDQK010000793.1, from coordinate 1,774 downwards.
GTGGACATGGTGTGGTGGTCCACCACGATCAGGTCCAACCCGGCCTCGGCCAGGTAGGCGGCCTCGTCGTGGGCCGCGATCCCGTTGTCGATCGAGACGACCACCTTGACGCCCTCGGCCGCCGCTCGCTCCAGGCGCGGGCGGTTGATCCCGTAGCCCTCGCTGCGGCAGGGGATATGCACCTCGACCGCGGCGCCGAACTCGCTCAACACGGTCCACAGCACCGAGGCCCCGGTGATTCCGTCCACGTCGTAGTCGCCGAAGAGGAGGATCTTCTCGCCCTCGGCGGCGGCGCGATCCAGCCGCGCGGCTGCCTCCTCGATCCCGGGCAGGCCCTCGGGAGGATGGAGCTCGCTCAAACGCGGCTCGAGGAAGGTGCGGGCCTCTCCGGCGTCGAGGAAGCCCAGCTGGCCGAGGAGATGCCCCGTGACGGGGCTCACCTGCAGCCGGCGCGCCAGGCGCTCGGCGTGGGAGTGGCGGGGAGGGATCAGCCAGTCGTTCACCCCGACGTGATACGAACTACCACCGACAATCCGGGGGGGCTGGTCGCTCCCAGGCAGGCCCAACTGCCGCTCCGAGCCCGTTACGTCGCTCGACTTGGTTAGAATCCGCCCCTTCGCACCAACTGGGGAAGTTCTACATGGCCAAGAGCCGCGCCAAGACGGACGCAGGCGAGATCCCCGTCGATCTCCCCACCATGGGCCTGTGGCTGGCGCACGATCCAGCGCCTCGCCTGGAGCTGCTCTGCGGCCTGCTCTCCAAGGCCAAGAAGAGCGAGCAGGCCTTCCTGGCCGAGACGGTCCGGATCGCGCTCAAGCGAGCCTGGGATGGCGACCCCAAGACCTTCTTCAAGCTGGCGGGCCCCTGGCTCAAGGGCGACGACCCGCTGCTGCGGCGGATCGCGCCCGGCGCGGTCCCCCTCAGCCACGAGGAGTACCACGAGAAGAGCGTCAAGGCGCTCAAGAAGCTGGTCACCGACGACGACGTCGAGGTGCGCCGGATGGCGGTCGACCTCCTCGCCGAGGAGATCAACGACCACCTGGGCGAGGTCAAGCGCTGGCTCAAGGACAAGGATCCCCAGGTGCGCGCCTGCGTGGTCCGTCACCTGCGCAACCTGGCTACGGACAAGATCCGGCCCGAGATCTCGCTCTTCGAGGGCGTGATCGAGGACCCCGCCCCCGAGGTCCACTGGGCGGTCGCCTCGACCCTGCAGCGGCTCTACGAGCGCGAGCAGCGGCCCGTGATCGAGATGATGAAGTTCATGGCCGACTCGGAGCACGAGGGGGTGCGCGCCGCCGCCGCCGCCTGCTTCTTCGAGCACGCCTTCGCCGACTACTTCGACCAGCTCCTGCCGACGATGCGGGCCTGGCTGCGCACGGACTCGCCGCGGCTGCGCTGGACGCTGGTCCGCTCGCTCCGCTTCGTGGCGCTGACCGCCCGCTCGATGCAGCTGATCCGCGCCCTCTACGAGGACCCCGACGAGGACGTCCGCCGGCGCCTGGTCCAGGCCATGATCGACCTCTACGACCCGATCTCCGAGGCGCGGCGGATGCTGATGCCCCTCCTGCAGCGGGCCCGCCAAGACCCCTCCAAGAAGGTCCGCGATGCCGTCGAGGAGGGCGTCGAGCGCCTCGGCGAGGAGTTCGAGGCCGACCTGGAGCCGACGAGCATCGGCTAGGCCGTGCTGGTCGGGATCGACTGCGGCTCGAGCCTGGTCAAGGCGGCCTGGGGGGAGCCCGAGCGGCTCCAGACCCGCCGCGTCACGCGCCTCGTC
>CALDQK010000792.1 GCA_937911525.1 uncultured bacterium | reverse complement strand
CTCGGGGGCCGCGGTCTCGTCGTCCTTGTTGGTCACCCCGCGGCCTCCGCGAGCGCGGGCCGGCTTGCGGGCGACGGCCAGGCGCTTGTCGCGGACCTCGTCGCCGCCGACCAGGCTGACCACGAGCGAGCGACGCCCTTCACGGCAGTATTCGAGCGCGACGCGGTGCCCCTTGGCGAGGCGCGCCATGGCTCCCTCGAGCCGGGCGGTCTGGGCCACGCCGGACCCCTCGGGGGGAATGAAGTAGAAGTCGCGCTTGAGGCCGTCCACGTCGACGCGCAGGAGGCGGTTCTTGCGGTCGACCTCGATCACGGTCCCGACCGCGCGGGCCAGCTCGCGCTTGCCGCTGTTGGCGGCGCGCAGCGGGCGACGCGGCTGAGCGGGGCGACGGGGGGCCTCGACGCTGCTCGGGCTCTCGCCCTTCTTGGGGACCAGGCTGCTGCCGCCGCTCTTGCGGACGGGCGGGAGCAGGCGGCGGGTCTCGCGCGGCAGGATCACCAGGATCCGGCCCCGGATCTCCAGCGAGAGGCCGCAGGCGGCGCAGATCGCCTGCAGGGCGTCCTCGAGGGGGACCTGCTTGAGGCGGACCGTCACGCTCCCGGCGCCGGCGAGGACCTCCTCGGAGACGACGTAGTTCAGCCCGTGGCGGCCCTCGAGCCGGCGCAGGACGTCCCGGACGGGCTCACGATCGGCGCTGACGTCGACCATCGTCTCCGAGAGGGGAGCGCGCTGCGCCAGGGCGGGGGTCGCGCCGCCGAGGGTGAGGGCGGCGGCCTGGATCAGCGCAAGTCCAAGCGCTGCAATGGAGAGAGTCGGCTTCATGGGCTTCTTCCTGTCGCTGTGCTGCGACGCTGGCGCAGGATAGCAGCACCCCCCAGCTTCGTCGCGAGTGCCATTCCAAGTGGTCGCTCATAACCCTTGACAGTGTGGGGGGTCGCGCGGAGAATCCGCCGCCTTGCCCACCACCCCGAGCCGCCCGGTGAAGTGCACCACGGGGCAGGCTCCGGAGAGACCCACCATGACCGATGTCATCACGCCGCCTCCCGTCGTCGACCTCAAGCCCATCGTCGAGGCCGACTTCTCCCTCGGGACCTACTCCCAGCTGCGGCGCCACGCCCAGTCGAACGAGGTCAACGCTCAGCAGCTCGAGCAGCTCGTGGCCGACATGAAGGCCAACGACAGCACCAGCGCCATGAAGAAGGGCGTCTGCTCGCTGATCCTGGGCAAGACCAACCAGGCCATGGAGCTCTTGAAGCAGGGCCACCCCGACTCGGAGATCGCCGCGATCTTCCTCGGCAAGTGCCTGCTCGACCTCGACCGCGTCCCCGAGGCGCTCGTGGCTTACCGCGAGGCCCTGGCCAAGCACAAGGACTCGCGCCCGATCGCCTACGGCCTGGTGTTCGCCATGCTGCGCGACGGCCAGCTCGAGGAGGGCCTCGACGTGCTGACCCGCGCCGAGGAGCGCTTCGGGCGCGACGTCGAGACCGTGTTCCTGCGCGGCTTCCACGACGAGCTCAACGGTCACTACGGCGAGGCCAAGGAGGCCTACGAGACCGTGATCGAGCAGGTGCCGCAGCACCCCCACGCGCTCTTCCGCCTGGCCGCCTGGAACCAGACCTGGGGCGAGGAAGAGGACGCGATCGAGCTCTACGAGAAGATCCGCAACGCGCGCCCAACCTACGCCAACGCCGTGCTGAACCTGGGCAACCTCTACGAGGACTTCCAGAAGTACGACGCCGCGATCGACTGCTACCGCCAGGTGCTGGACTCGATCCCCAACCACCCGCGCGCCATGATGTTCCTGCTCGACGCGCAGGCCTCCAAGACGATGTACTACGACGAGGAGGGCGAGCGCCGCGCCGACCGCCAGAGCGCGATCCTCAAGATCCCCGTCACCGACTTCGAGCTCTCGGTGCGTTCGCGCAACTGCCTGAACAAGATGAACATCAAGACGCTCGGCGACCTGATCCAGATGACCGAGCAGGACCTGCTGGCCCACAAGAACTTCGGCGAGACCTCGCTGATGGAGGTCAAGCAGATGCTCGCCCAGAAGGGCCTGCGCCTCGGCCAGGGCAAGATGGAGGGCGGCTTCCGCAGCCCCGCCGCCAACGCCCCCACCACCGACGACTCGGCCCTCAGCCAGCCGATCGAGACCATGCACCTCTCGGTGCGCAGCCAGAAGTGCATGGAGCGCCTCGGCCTCCGCACGATCGGCCAGCTGACCAGCCGCACCGAGGCCGAGCTCCTCTCGGCCAAGAACTTCGGCCAGACCTCGCTCAACGAGATCAAGGCCAAGCTCGAGCAGATGGGCCTCGGCCTCAAGGACAGCCCCTACTAACCCAGGGGCTCGCTCCGCTCGGACTGCAGCGCGCCCGACTCCCCTGGAGTCGGGCGCTTTGCGTTGGTGTGGGACCCGCGCGCTAGACTCGGCGCCGTGTTGGAGCGCATCACCGGAGTCCTGATCCACCGCGAGCCCGAGGCCGTGGTCGTCGAAGTCGGCGGCCTGGGCATGCTCGTGACCGTCACCGCGCACACCGCGGACGCCTTGGCCGAGGGCGAGGCGGTCACCCTGCTCACGCAGCTGCTCTTCGTGGGCAGCCAGGAGCCGCAGCCGCGGCTGTTCGGCTTCCGCCACCGCGAGTCGCGCGAGCTCTTCAACCTGCTCCGGAGTGTGAGCGGGATCGGCCCGAGCGTCGCGATGCGGATCGTGGGCGCGCAGCCGAGCCCCGGCATGGTCGCGGGCTCGATCGCGCGCGGCGAGGCCAAGGCGATCAAGGTCAAGGGCGTCGGCCCCAAGCTGACCAAGCGGATCATCTCGGAGCTGCGCGACAAGGTCGCGCCCCTGATCACGAGCGGCGCGCCGCAGCCGGTCCTGACCGCGTCGGGCTCGCTGCGCCGCCCGGCGCGCCCGGCCCAGGCGGACCCGGCCTTCGAGGACGCCTACCTCGCCCTGCGCGGCATGGAGCTCGAGGCCAACCGCGCGCGGAGCCTGCTCGAGGAGGTCCGCGAGGAGCTCGACGAGGCGTCGGCGGAGGAGCTGATTCGGGCGGTGCTGCTGCGTAGTTAGTCGGCGTCTTGGGCCTCTCCCCACCCCAGCCCACCCCCTAAGCTAGCCCCATGGACCAGCGCCTCCGGCAGCTGGAGCGAGCCCTCTCGCTCGACCCCGACCTCGCCGAACAAGCCCTGCGCCAACTGCTGCGCGGGGGCGTGGCCCGCGATCGGCTCGAGCTGTTGGCCTACCTCGGCGACCCGAGCGCCGCCGCGGTGGCCGAGGTCGCGCCGACCTTCCCCGAGCTGGGCTCGGGGTGGCTGGCGGGCCTGGCCGAGTGGGGGCGCGAGCCCTTCGCGGTCGTGTGCTGGGCCGCCGCGCGGGAGCGGCTCGAGCGCGGCTCGGAGGAGGTCCCGGCCGAGGGCCTGGCCCTCGTGGGCGGGATCGGCGACTGGCTCCGCTCGGGGCGCTCCTTGGCCCACGGCCAGCGCCAGGTCGGGCCTCGTCTGCGTCGCTGGCAGCGGAGCGCCCGGCCTCCTGGGCTGCGGGCGATCACCGCGGCGGGGCGCTCGCTCTTCGTGATCGGGCCCCTGCTGGTGAGCGGCAGTCCGGACGAGGTCGAGGCCGCGGCCGCTCGCCTCACTCCGGCTGGGGTGCGCACGATCGAGGTTCCGCTGGGGGAGGAGCAGCTCGCGCTGCACCTGCTCGACGTGCTGCGGCCCCGCGAGGGGGTCGAGGTCCTGCACGAGGTCACGGGCCTGCGCCGCCAGGCGATCGACAAGGAGCTCCTGGCGGGGACGACGCTGCTCCAGCTCGCTCTCAGCGCGACCAGCGGGACGCCCCTCCAGCCCGTCGTGGTGGCCCTCCGCGAGTGGGCCCTGGGCTCGCTTTGACGCGCCTGTAAAGCCGGCCTGCAGCCAGGTTTTGCTGTAAGCCAGGCCTGAAAAGCAAGCGGATTTAGCGCCCATGCCGGACCTAAGTCCCCTGCTTGCGTGCTTCCGCCTTGGCAGCCCGATTGCGCCGGGAACCTCCGCGATCTGGTGACGTGGTGGAGGTAAGCGTGACGAACCTGGCGGCCGGCCTGACCCTTTCGGCCTCGACGAGCGACGACGAGCTGATGCTCGCGCTCGGCGAGGGGAACCACGAGGGACTCACGGAGTTGATCCGGCGCCACCAGTCACCGCTGGTGGGCTACCTGACTGGGATCGTCAATGACGGGGAACGAGCGCGCGATCTGGCCCAAGAGACCTTCTTGCGCGTGTTCCGCCACGCGGCGGGCTACCGCACCCACTCGCGCTTCACGACCTGGCTCTATCACATCGCCCGCAACGTGGCCCGCGACGAGCTGCGGACCCGCAAGCGGCGCCCTCAGCTCTGCACGGGCAGCGAGCAGGGCCTGGCCGACGCGCCGGCGCGCCCGCGCAAGGTCGAGGAGCAGCTCGCCCGCCGGGAGGCCGTGCTGGCTGCGCTCCAGCAGCTCAACGAGCGCGACCGGCGGCTCATCGTCTTGCGGGACCTCGAGTCACGCAGCTACGACGAGATCGCGGAGATCACGGGCATGCGCCTCGGCACGGTCAAGTCGGGCCTCAGTCGGGCCCGAGCGCGCTTCGCCAAGCACTTCGCGGCGCTCGGCTAGGGGTCTCCCCCTTCGCGTTCCCGCCCCCCGCGCGCTAAGCTGGCTGCGGAGGAAGCGGTGAAGCCCCTCACCCTCGACTGCGCTCGCGCGCGGCAGCAACTCGACGAGCGCCTCGAAGGCCCGCTCGACCCCGCGGAGGAGAGCGCGCTCCAGGCGCACCTCTCCAGCTGCACCGCCTGCCAGCGCGCCCAGCTCGACCTCGAGCGCGCGATGGCCGCCCTGGCCGCGCTCTCGCCCGACGACCTCGAGCGTCTGCGGGCGCCCCTCAACGACTCGAGCCTCGACGCCAGCTCCCTGACCGGCGCCCTCGCGGTGGGCCTGGTCGTGGGCGTGGTGATCCTGGTGGTGTTCCTCTTCGCCTGGCGCGCGCAGCCCGAGCCCAAGCCGGCGGCGCCGCCGCCCGCGCAGGCCCAGATCAGCTTCCCCTTGCCCGAGGTCGGCGCCGAGGTCGGCGTCGAGGCCGACCCCAGCTACGAGGTCCTGATCGAGGAGGAGCTCGAGGCCGAGCCCGCCGCGGCCGAGCCCGCGTCCGAGGGCGAGCCCGAGCCGGTCGTTGTGGCCGCCGCCCCCGCGCCTCGCCCCCAGCCGGCGCAGCCCAAGGCGGAGCCGGTCGCGCCCAAGCCCAAGCCGGCCAAGCCCAAGCCGGCCAAGCCCAAGCCCGTGGCCAAGCCGCTCACGCCGCCGCTGCCCGAGGACACCCAGAGCTTCCTGGCCCGGCTCCAAATGGCCGACGGCCTGCGCTACCGCGACGTGACCCTGTTCTTCCTGCGCGACCCGGCCGGGACGCGCCGCCTGAGCGGCTCTCGCAGCCAGGGCCTGGTGCGCGTGGGCGAGGAGCGCCCCGGCGCGGCCAAGCAGGTCGTCGTGCGACCCCCCCGCGGGCGGAGCGTGGCCTACCTGCTCCTGGGTGAGCTGCTCGACGCGCCCTACGGGCTGCGCTTCGCGCCGACCACGCGCCGGCTGCGGATGCGCAACGAGCTCCCCGTCGAGGCCGTCAACTACGACCCCCTCGCGCGGCGCAACCCCAAGCCCCTGCTCAAGGGGCCGGTCATGCTGCCGAGCACGGCTCGCCTGGCCCTCGTTCGCCAGGCCCAGCCGGGCGCGGTGGCGCTCTTGCTCCAGTCCCTCAACGACCCGGACCTGAAGCCGCTGGAGCGCCTGCGGATCGAGCTGGGTGAGGTCGAGAGCGAGGCCCGCGACCTCGAGCGGCGGGTGCGGGCGATCGCGCGCGACACACGCGGCCTGTGCGGCGTGGGGATCTCGGTCGGCGACCAGGCCCGCTCGATCGACCTCTTCGCGGGCGAGCGCCTCCTGACGGCCTCCCTCGGCAAGCTGCTGCGCAGCGCGCTGCTCGAGTCGCGGCTGAACCGCCCCTACGACCGCGACAACGCCGTCGACCCCCGCTCGACTCGGATCGAGCGCGGCGTGACCACCAGCAAGACCGACCACCGCGACATGCTCACGCAGCTCGCGCAGGCGCGGAAGACGGACCTCTTGCCGGCCGGCCAGCGCCGCGAGATCGAGCAGCGCTACGAGCTGCGGGCCAAGGACGGCACGACGGGCGTGGTGCTGATGAAGGGCGACGAGCTGATCCACGCCATGGTCGCGATCCCGACCGCGGCCGCGACGACCAACAAGCGCTAGGCCTCGGGCAGGCCCAGCAGGTAGAGCCGCTTGCTCGGTCCGCTCCCCAGGGTCCCCTTCTCCCAGCGGTAGCCCTCGCAGGGGACCTCCCCCAGCAGCTCGTCCAGGTCGGCCAGCCCGTAGGTGCGGAGGTTGCTGACCGCCCCGTCCCAGCCAATGCAGAGGGGCAGGAGCGGGAGCAGATAGGTCAGGGCGAGCTGGAGCAGGCTGAGCGGGCGGACCCACAGGGTCACGAAGGGGACCAGCAGCGCCGCGGCGGGGATCGCCGTCCACCACAGCGCCGCGGGCGCCCCGTTGTCGCTGATCTCGTAGGCCAGGAAGGGCTGGCGGGCGCGGGCGGCGTCGCCGAGGACGGCCCGGGCCGCCTCGGGGCGGAGGTGGTGCAGGCTGCAGATCATGGTCCGCAGGCCGGGCGGGAGGGGGCCGGGGGCTGCCGCGTCCAAGGGCTCCGGGCGGTAGCTCAGGCCCGCGACGTCGGCGCAGGCCGCGGCGGCCTCGGGGCTGGGGTAGAGGTCGCTCAGGGTGATCGTGACCGACTCCAGGTTCGGTCGCCGCCGCAGCGCCGCCAGCACGTCGGCCTGCGGACCGCCCTGACCCGAGCCGAGGTCGTGGATCTGGCGCGCCCCGCTCTCCTCGAGCGCGCGCGCGGCCAGCGCGGCGATCTCGTCGGCGGTGCCGAGCAGGCGGTGGAAGGCGACGATGTAGCGCGTGACCGCGACGCGCAGCGCGGCGGGGAACCACGCCTGATCCTCGAGCTCGAACAGGTGGCGTCGCTTCATGCGAGCGAGGCTAGGGGTCTCCCTCGCGGGTGCCCTGCGGCAACTCGTCGCTGCGACCTCTTGCCGCGGCTGGCGAGAGCCCGGAGCGTCGCCGAGGTCGGGGGCGCGTGCAGATCGACAGAGCTCGTGCGATCGCCTGATCGCGTGCTCCTTCCCCGCCTGGGGGCGATCACGCTGGTCGATCTGCTCTCAGGGGTGGCCTAGAGGTCGTCGTCGGCGCCGCCCGTAGCGGGCTTGCGGCAGCCGACCTCGAGCGAGCTCCACTCCCAGGCCTTCCACAGGCCGCGGTTGTTCTGCTGGAGCATGATCGGGCGGGCCGAGTCGGCCCCGGTCGAGACCACGAACACCTTGGCGCGGTTGCCGCCTTCGTCGCGGACCTCGGTGTAGCTGATCTCGAGCGCGCCGCTGCCGAGCTTGTAGCCGTTCTCGGGCGAGGTGCCCTGGAAGTAGGAGCGCGCGACGTAGGGCTTGCGCCCGATCCGCTCCTTCCAGCGCTGAACCGCGATCGCCTTGGGCTGACGGCCCTTGAGGCCCTTGGTCCCGGGCACGAGGTGCGCCTGGTCGAGGGCGATCGTGAGGAACTGCAGGCCGAGGTCCTCGTCTTCGGCGTAGGTCGCGAGCGCGACCACGTAGACCGCCGCGCCGCCCTCGGGCTCGGTCGCGACCTTGTCGCGCCAAGCGGTGAACTCCTCGACGGTCTTGGGCATCTTCGGCACGTCGACCGTGCCGCCGCTGAAGGCGCTCTTCATCGCGCTCATTCCTCCTCCGGCGCTGGGGCGACCGGACTGGCAACCGACGAGGGCCGCCAGCGAGACGGCCAGGATCATGATCGAAGCACGCAGAACCATGGGAGTCCTCTCTCGACGAGGCGCACATGCTACCTGCCGCTTCGGACCTGCGGGGCCACTCGGCCCGGCCCTACTCGGGCAGCGCCTTCAGCACGCCGGCGACGAACCCGTCGAAGTCCCAGGCGGGGCGGTGGCCGGTCTGGCCGAGGCGGACGATCACCAGCTCGCGGGAGGGCACGATCGTGACCGACTGCTCCTCGAAGCCGCGCGCCATGACCAGCTCGTCGGGCAGGCCCGGGTGCATGCGCTTGCTCCCGCGCCCCGCGTTCAGCCAGAAGTGGGCTCCGTACTCGCCCGCCGGCGCGCGCGGGGTCGGACGCCTGGTGTAGTCCCACCAGCCCTGCGGCAGGAGCTGCTCTCCGCCCCAGGCGCCGCGCTGCAGGTAGAGCTGCCCGAAGCGGGCCCAGTCGCGGGCCGTCGCCCAGCAGAAGGACGAGCCGACGAAGTTGCCCGAGGCGTCCAGCTCGAAGCGCGCGCTGTGCATGCCGAGCTTGTCGAAGAGCTCGCGGTAGGGGTAGGCCAGGGACTCGGCCAGGTCGGAGCTGGCGCGCTCGCGCGCGGCCCGCGCCAGGATGTTGCTCGTGCCGCTCGCGTAGGACCAGCGCGCGTCGGGCTTGGCCACGAGGGGGAACTCGGCGGCGTGGGCTCCCGTGGAGCGCTCGGCGAAGAGCATTCCGACCACGTGGCTGAAGGGGTTCCAGTACTGCTCCCAGAAGCGGAGCCCGCTGGACATGCGCAGCAGCTGGTCGAAGGTCAGCTCGGCCCGCGGGTCGCCCGGCGCGCTCCACTCGGGGGCGCCGATCCGGTCCTGCACGTCCAGCTTCCCCTGCGCGACCAGGCGCCCGCAGAGGGCGTTGACCACGCTCTTGGTCATGGACCAGCCCAGCAAGGGCATCGCGGCGTCGAAGCCCGGGGCGTAGCGCTCCGCGACGAGCTGGCCGCGCTGCACGATCACCACCGCGCGGGTGCGGCGCGGCTTCGGGCCCGGCTCCGCGAAGGCCTCGTCGAGGACCTCGCTCAGGGCGGCCCGCGCCGCGGCCGGCAGAGGCCACTCGGCGGGGACCTCTTCGCCCCCAGGCCAGGGCTGGCTCGGCTGCGGCGCGGCCCGGGGCGGGAGCTGGGGGAAGCTCAGCTGCTCGTCCTCGTGCAGGAGGACCCCGCCGATGTCCTCGCGCCACAGGGCGCGGCGCTCGCAGTCGCGGACGCGCGCGCGCACCTCGCGTCGCTCGCGGTCGACGCTCAGCTCGGCGCCTGGGATCCCCTCGAGGTCCTCGCGCAGGATCGCCTCGAGCTCACGGCCCGAGTGGAAGAGAGCCGAGCACGCGAGCTTGGCGGCGTAGCCCGCCGCCACGCGGCGCAGCCGCGGCACGAAGCGGGTCGCGCCCGAGAGGACGCGCAGGCGGAGGTTGCGCTCTTTGGCCATGGCTCGAGCCTCTCCCCTCTCGGGGGGCGGATCCAGTGTCGGTGCGCGTCCGCCTCGCGGGGGCGAGGGGGCCCCTCTGCGCAGGGGCGCGCGAGCCCTCTTCGCCTCCCTGGCGGCCTCAAGTCACGCCAGCGCCGTCGCGAGGCGCACGGCACGACCTTTGTTCAAGGTCCCCGCGGAGAGAGGAGCGAAAGCCATGCAGCGAATCATTGACGTGCCCTTGGAGCGAACTCGCGCGATCCCGGCCTCGGCGGCCGTGTCCAAGGTGGTCGAGAGTCTGGGCGTCCACGACGACATCCTGTGCGTCGTCGACGAGGAGGAGCGGGTCATCGGCACGATCGAGGCCCAGCAGCTCTACGAAATGAGCCTCAGCGAGGACACCGTCCTCTCGATCCTGAGCAACTGGGCCTACCCGGCGGCCGAGGACTTCGCGGTCTGCGACGTCGCCGACGTGCTCGAGATCGACCCCGAGCTCTCGGCCTTGCCCGTGGTCAGCGCTGACGGCAATCGCCTGCTCGGCGTCGCCCGGCGCGAGACCGTCCTGGCGGCAGCCAAGGGCGGACCCGACTGGCTGCAAGGCCTGATCGAGCGGGAGGTCGAGCGGCTGATCGACGACGCCGATGTGCTGGTGTTCGTCGACGAGGAGGGGCAGGTGATCGAGCCGCCCACGGCCGACTGGCGTCCTTGTCCGCCCCGGGACCTCAGCGCCCCGCCGGAGGAGTTCCGCGGCGAGGTCCCCGGCCTCCGGGAGAAGGGCTACGGCAGCTCCAACAACACCCAGTTCATCAAGTCCCGTCGCTTCCGCAACGCGCTGGCTCGCCTGCGCCAGGCCAGCTAGAGAGATTCGCCATGATTCGACTCGCCACCGCCCCCCGCCCCTCGGCCGTCCTGGTCGTGGAGCCCCGCGCCGACCGCCGCTTCCTGCTCCGCACCTGCCTGAGCAAGCTGGGCCTGCACGGGCGCTTCACCGACAGCTACGAGCACGCGGACCTCCGCAACGTCTCGCTGCTCGTCGTCTCCCCGCACCTGCCGGAGGCCGGCCTCCTGCTCGAGGCGGCCCGACGCCGGGGCGTCCGCACTCTTCTCCTGGAGCCCGAAGGCTCCAGCCACGTGTTCGCCGCTGACGAGACGCTCTCGCTGCCGGCTCCGCTTCCCCGGGTGCGGGAGCGGCTCGCCTCGGCGTGCGCCCACGTGGTCCTCGACCGCTGCGCATGAGCGAGGGGGTCCGGCCCCCTCGGCGTCGCGATTTAGGACGCTCTGGGGGTCGGACCCTCAAGCCTTTGGAGAAAGCGTCGAACTTTCAGACATGATTGCCCCGATCCCCCCCACGGACGAGCTGAAGCGCCTGGCCCGCCTGCGCTCGTTGCAGATCCTGGACACCCCTCCCGAGGAGCGCTTCGACCGCGCAACTCGCTTGGCAGCCAGGGTCTTCGACGTGCCGATCGCCGTAATCAGCCTCGTCGACGCGGACCGCCAGTGGTTCAAGTCCAAGGTCGGGGTCGAGGCCGAGGGGACGCCCCGCGCGATCTCGTTCTGCGGGCACGCCATCCTGGAGCGCGGGCCCTTCCTGGTGCCCGACGCCCGCCTGGACGAGCGCTTCCACGACAACCCCCTCGTGACGGGGGAGCTGGGGATTCGCTTCTACGCTGGACAGCCCCTCCGCCTCGACCCGGAGGTCAGCGGGCTGGGCACCCTGTGCTTGATCGACCGGAAGCCTCGCGAGCTGAGCCCCGACGAGGTCGCAGCTCTGCAGGACCTGGCCGAGATCGTGGTCAGCGAGCTGCAGGCCCTAGAGCTGAGCGACGCCATGCAGCGCTTGGGGATCCTGCGCGAGCAGGTCGAGGAGCTCGAGTCGATCTTGCCGGTGTGCATGTGCACCTATTGCAAGTCGGTGCGGGTCGACGACGACTACTGGGAGCACGTCGAGCACTACCTGGGTAAGCACAACCAGGTGCGGATCACCCACGGCACTTGCGAGCCCTGCGCCCTCGAGCACGTGATCCCCGAGTTCGAGCGCCTCGGGCGTCCGCTCCCGCCCGAGCTCGCCTACCTGCTCGACTGAGGACCCGGACGCGCGTCTCCCGGCAGCTCCGCCCACCGCGGAGCTGTCTGCGTTCCGGAGCGGCCTGCCGACCCAGTCAGCGAAGGCCGCTCAACGGATCTGGGCGCCAGCCGAAGATGGCTGTGGTGGAACTCTCCCCACGGAGGTCTGAGTGATCGATCGCAGGTTCCCGCGCAGCTTCTACGACGGAGCCGGGCGCCCGGCTGAGGAGCCAGAGCCGGGCGACGCCGAGCTGGCCGAGCTCCGCGCGAAGGTCGCGACCCAGGCGAGCCAGCTGAGCGGGGTCAGCGCGCCGCTCAGCGCCGCGCTCTGCATGATCAGCGAGGTGCGGACCCACACCGGGAACGTCAAGGGCGCCGCCGACGGCTTCGTGGAGTTCGCCCACGACGTGCTCTCACGCACCCAGCAGACGCAGCAGGCGACCGACGAGCTGCGCCAGGGCGCGCGCCAGACGCAGGAGTGGATCGGACGGCTGAGCGATGACTCGAGCGCGATCGGTGAGACGACCGCGGCGATCACTCGGATCGCCTCCCAGACCAACCTCTTGGCGCTCAACGCCATGATCGAGGCTTCGCGCGCGGGCGACGCGGGCGCGGGCTTCGCGGTGGTCGCCTCCGAGGTCAAGGAGCTGGCGCGCGAGGTCAAGCGCGCCGCCGAAGAGGTGAGCGAGCGCGTGGCGGCCGTTCAGGCGCAGGTCTCGGCCTGCGCCCAGCAGACGGACGTGCTCTTCGGGCTCTTTGGGGTCGTGGACGAGAGCGTGAGCGGGATCGTGCAGCAGGTCGAGCGGCAAACCGAGGACCTGCGGCGGATCGCGGAGACGGCGGACCGGGCGAACGAGTGTGTCGATGGCGTCGCAGAGCAGATCGAAGCGGCAGCTGAGCTGGTCCTCTAGCTCTAGCTCCCTCCTAAGGAGTGCATGGATGATCATTCGTACCAGCGGAACTGCCGGGCTCTCGCCCGAGGTCAAGGAGCTGCGCGAGACGGTGCGCAGCCTCGAAGAGCAGCTCGTCGCGCTCTACGACGAGCGCTGCGCGGCCGGCCCGGCGTCGGGCTCAGACGAAGAGCTGATCGGGGTCTACGAGCAGAAGCTGCAGCTGGCCGGCGAGGCGATCCGGGAGCTCCAGGCTCGCAACGAGGCCCTCGAGGCGGCTGGGGGCGGGGCGCCGAGCAGCCAGCCCTCCTCGGCCCCCCCTGCGCCGGCGGCGCCGGCGGAGAGCGAAGACGAGCTGCTGCGGCTGACGGAGGAGCGCTTCCA